>JBGQJI010000015.1:0-28829 GCA_041498975.1 Methylomirabilis sp. (SeqCode) | reverse complement strand
GTCCCTGCGGTGGGTGATGGCGGTCAGGTGAAAGACGGGGTAGTAGTCGGGAAGGGAGTAGAAGCCGGTGTGGTCGCCGAACGGCCCCTCCAGGCGCACCTCGTCTGGCTCGACATACCCTTCAAGCACGATCTCGGCGTTGGCGGGCACTTCCAGGTCCGTCGTCTCGCAGCGAACCAGCTCCACCGGTCGCTTGCGCAGGAAGCCCGCGATCAGCATCTCGTCGATCCCCTCGGGTGCCGGCATGACCGCCGACAGGGTGGTCGCGGGGTCTGGCCCCAGGGCGACGGCGACCTCGGTGCGGCGACCCAGCCGCCGGTTTTTCCGGTAGTGTCCGGCGCCGCCATGATGGATGTGCCAGTGCATTCCGGCCGTCCGCTCATCGAAGATCTGCATCCGGTAGAAACCGCAGTTGCGCGTGCCGGTCTCCGGGTCTTTGGTGAAGACCAGGGGGAGCGTAATATACTTGCCGCCGTCCAGGGGCCAGCACTTGATGGCGGGCACGAGATCCAGGGAGGGGCCCCCTGTAACGATCACTTCCTTGCAGGGACCATCCTTCACCCGTTTCGGGAGAAAATTGGCGAAATCCTTGAGCCTGGGCAACATCCGGAGCTTCTCGAGAAACCCCTCCGGGGTCTTCATTTCCAGGATGCCGTCCAAGTCGCTAGCCAGATCGTCCAGCGAGGCGACCTGGAGGGCCAGACGGACCCGTTCCTCGGTGCCGAAGGCGTTGATCAGCAGCGGCATCGAAGAACCCTTCACTCGCTCGAAGAGGAGGGCTGGTCCGAGGCGCTTGCTGACTCGATCGGTGATCTCGGCGATTTCGAGGGCAGGATCCACTTCGACCGTGATGCGTTTCAGTAGTCCCCGGCCGTCAAGGGTGGAGATGAAGTCGCGCAGGTCTTCGTAGGCCATAAGAGGTTCCGGGTTCCGAGTGCGCAGTTCCGGGTTTCAGGTCCCGGGTTCGGTTTCTCAGTGGTCGCTCCCTGGTCGCTTGATACTTTTCCCAAACAGGAGCATCAGGGTTGATCTGTCTCCGTCCAAAATCTCCCGCCACTATAACGAACCGGGGAGCAGGTCGGCAAGGGAAAACTGGGCAAAGGGACTCCCGGCGCCGAGCCGCGTGCCGTGCCCGCATATTGGTCTTGACCCTGCTCGGCTGGCCCCCCTATACTAACTCGATTTGGCCGAGTGCCGGGTGCCAGGTTCCGGGTTCCAAGTTGAGCATGCGCTTGGGTTAGGTTTTGGCCCGGAACTCGGAGCCTGGGACCTGGTGTTGCGAAGCGGCACTCGGCGCTTATCACCTTTATCAACGAGGTCAGGTATGAGCCCCGCCACTCCAGGTCCCCTCGCTAAGCTGCTCCGCCGGCGCGCCGATTCAATCCCCCTGGCCACGGAGGCGCCTTCTTCCGGCGAGCTGGAGCGGCTGACCGCTGCCCTGGGGGCCGTGCTGCAAGACCTCTCGCCGGATGACGGTCTGGTTTCAGCCCTCAGAGCCTTCATCGCCGACGAGCAGGGTAGGATTTTCGACATCCATCGACGTGGCGGGAGCGGACGGGACGTCGTTACCGAGATCACCACACTGACAGACGCGGTGGTCACCACCCTCTTCGGGCTGGCGGATGCGGCTTGTGATCCCGGCCCCCGGGGCAACAGCGAAGGGTGCGCACTGATTGCGCTGGGGGGCTATGGCCGCAGGGAGCTGAATCCGGCCTCCGACGTGGATCTCATGTTCCTTTATGGCCGACGGGTCGATGCCTATTTGAATGCGATCTTGCATCCGGTTTTGAGCACCCTCTGGGATGTCGGCTTCGTCGTGGGGCATAGCTGTCGCTCCATCGATGACTGCGTGCGAATGGCCGAGGTGGACACGACATCTCGTACGTCCATGATGGAGGCTCGATATCTTGCCGGACAACCAGAGCTTTACCAGACGTTCAGTGCCAGGTTGGAGCGGTCGGTCTTCTACAAGCGGGCCGGCGCCTTCGTCCAGCGCAAGCTTGAGGAATCGCGCGAACGCCACCTTCGGTACGGTCCATCCATCTACCTGCAAGAGCCGAACATCAAGGAGGGTCCGGGGGGGCTGAGAGACCTCCACACCGCCATCTGGATCGCCCGAGTCACCCAGCGGGCTGGCACGCTGTCCGACCTGGCGCAACGGGGCTTCCTCAGCCAGGAGGAGGTGGAGCGTTGGGAGCTCGCCCTGGATTTCATGCTCCGCTTGCGCAATGAACTGCATTACCTCTGCCGCGGCAGGAACGATGTGCTCTCTCTTTCCCTCCAGGAGCAAGTGGCAGCCAACCTGGGGTTCTCGGATACCCCTCGGTCCTACGGTGTTGAGCACTATATGCAACGGTATTACCTGGCCGCAAAGGATATCTCGGTCCTATCGGAGCAATTGATCTCGCGCTGCACGCGAGGGAAGTCTCAGGTGGAGATGGTCATGAATAAACTGAAGGCTCGCGATATCGGGGATGATCTGACGGAGATCGACCGCCAGATTCAGGTGTTGCCCAAGAACCGTGGGCTCTTTCGGGAGGACCCGGTTCGGCTGCTGAAGGTCTTCTGGTACGCGCGGCAGATGGGATACGCGCTCAGCCCGGAGATCAAGGACTGCATCAGGAGCGATGTCCATCTCATCGATGATGCGGTCAGACGATCGAGCCGGGCCCTGGGGTTCTTGCTGGCCATCCTTCGAGAACCGAAGGGAGTGGCTGCGACGTTTCGGAGCATGCACGAGCTGGGAGTGCTTGGCGCGTACATCCCGGAGTTCGCCAAGCTGACCTGCCTGGTGCAGTTCGATTTCTACCATAAGTACACCGTTGATGAACACACCTTCCTTGCCATCGAGAACCTGGAACACCTCGATGACGTCTCCGGGTTTTACGGCGAGGAGTTCCGCTCGATCGCGTCGGACGCCAAGAAACTGGAGGTCCTCCGACTGTCGCTACTGCTTCACGACATCGGCAAAGGGGAGGGACACGGTCACGTCGCGAAGGGGATCACGCTGGTCGATGCGATCCAGGCCAGGATGGGCATCCCGGCGCCGGATGCCGACGATGTCCGCTTTTTGGTCGCGAATCATCTGGCGATGTCTCACATCGCCCAGCGTTTGGACCTGGACGATGAGGCGATGGTAATCGACTTTGCCAGACAGGTGCAGACGCTGGATCGATTGAAGATGCTCTATCTCCTCACCTATGCCGACATCAAGGCCGTCGGCCCGGGCGTGTGGACCGAGTGGAAAGGCACGTTGCTGTGGGAGCTCTACATCAAAACCCACACCATCCTCACCAGGGGGGTTCCGGAGGGCGAGGATGACCTAGCTCGGGCCGAGCGCGTGAAAGCCCAGCTCACCCAGGAGCTGTCGCCTGAGTTCGGCGTGGAGGCCGTCAAGCGGCACCTTCAGGAAGCCCCCACGAGGTACTTGCTGAGGACCCCGTTGGGCAAGATCGCCTCACACCTGCGATTGATACAGCGGGTGCAGCAGGGCGAAGAAGCCGCTGGCCAGTGGGCGGCGTTCCCACTGGCCGGCTACTCCGAGTTCACTGTCTGCGCCTATGGCCGGCATGGGCGGTTTGCCCAGATCGTGGGGACCCTGACCGCGAACGGAATGAACATCCTCAGCGCCCAGCTCTTTACGCTGGCCAGCGGCATGGTGATCCGCCACTTCAGAGTGGACGACGGCAAAGGGTCCGCCATCGAGGACGCTCAGCTCTGGGAACGGCTCACTGCCGATTTGCGGGACGTGCTGGCGGGCAAAGTCGATGTTCGTGAGCTGATCAAGAGCCGTCGGAAGGATGTCTTGGCCCGACCCGCGCAGAAAGGCGCAGGGCTGCCCACCAAGGTGGAGTTCGACAATCTGGTCTCCGAAGCCTACTCCGTGCTGGATATCCGGACTCAGGACCGTCTTGGGCTCCTGTACCTCATCTCCAGCACGCTGTCCGAATTCAGCGTGGATATCCGCTCTGCAAAGATCACCACCGAGGCGGAGCAGGTCGTGGATGTGTTCTACGTCACAAACAAGGACGGGAGCAAGCTGATGGATGAGGGGCGGAGAGAGCAAATCAGGCTTGCATTGGAGCGTGCCCTGTCCGAGGGTTTCAATTAGTGGCGGCCATCGAATATCGGGGGCGGGAAGCTGTCTGCGCGCTCGCCAAGGCCGGAGGGCTGGAGTGAAGATCACCGGGAGCACAACGCTGTTCGTCATCTTCGGTGATCCTGTGGAGCATAGCCTCTCGCCGGCCATGCAGAACGCGGCCCTTCAGGCTGCAGGGATCGACGGAATCTATATCCCATGGGGAGTGAAACCCGCCGGCCTTCGGGTCGCGTTCGAGGCTATTCGAGCGATGGAGAATTTCGGGGGCGCGAATGTGACCATTCCGCACAAGGAGCAAGCCGTCTCATTGGTCGATGAACTGTCGTCAGACGCAGCCTCGGTGGGTGCCGTCAATACCCTGATTGCCAGAGGTGGGCGTCTGCTCGGGGCCAACACTGACGGGCAGGGATTTCTCCGATCGCTTCACGAGGAGGCTGGCTTCGTGCCGGGTGGCCGGCAGGCCGTGATCCTGGGAGCCGGTGGCGCGGCGCGCGCCGTGGCCTCAAGCCTGGCCGAAGGGGGCGTCTCGACACTCCTCATCCTGAACCGGACCATCGAGCGGGCTCGATCACTGGCGGAGTGGGTGGGAGGAAAAAGCAAGATCTCGGCGGTTGCTCTTGCCCAGGGCGATCCGCAAATTCCTGGCCGGATCGCGGATTGTGAGTTGCTGGTGAATGCGACATCGGTTGGTCTCGATGCATCAGATCCGCCGGTGATCGACCCGGCATGGCTTCGGCCGGGCATGCTGGTGTGTGACCTGGTCTACCGTCCGCGAGAGACCGCATTGCTTCGGGAGGCGAAGAAGCGAGGGTGCCGGGTCCTCGGAGGACTGGGGATGTTGTTGTTTCAAGGCATGCTGGCCTTCGAACTGTGGACTGGGCAAAAGCCTTCAGAGGAGGCCATGAGGAGGGCCCTTCTTCAGGCGAGCACTTGACTTTTCTTAGACAGAGGAAGACAATATCCCACAGCGGATAACTCGTTTGCCCAAAAGAAGGCAGGATAACTAAGGATAGGCGCGTGGAATCCTTGCGACTGGGCCAGATGCTGGTGCGGGCCAACCTGATCACTCCTGAACAGTTGGATCAGGCCCTCGCGCTGCAGAAGACGTCCGGCGGCCGGATCGGATCGACTCTCGCCAAGCTCGGCTATATCAGCGAGGAGGAGATTGCGTCCTTCCTGAGCCGCCAGTACGGCGTTCCGCCTGCTGACCTTGCCAACGTCAAGATCGACCCCGACGTCCTCAAGCTCGTCCCAGCAGAAGTCGCAAATAAGCATCTGCTCATCCCTCTGAGCCGAACCGGCAGCATCCTCACGGTGGCTATGGCCAACCCCTCCGACATCTTTGCCATCGATGACATCAGATTCATGACTGGCTACAACGTCAAACCGATGGTCGCTTCGATAACCTCGATCCAGAACGCCCTCAATAGGTACTATGACACGGCCGGCCTCGCCCGCAGCCTGGTAAAAGACTTTCAGCAAAGGGAGCCGAAGGGCGCCGAGGCGGAACAGGGAGAGATCGACCTGGCGGAGCTGTATCGGGCCACTGAGGAGGCCCCTGTGGTGAAGCTGGTCAATCTCATTCTGACCGACGCGATCAAGAAAGGCGTGTCCGACATCCACCTGGAGCCGTACGAGCGGATATTTCGCATCCGGTTCCGGCTCGACGGCGTCCTCTACGAGGTGATGGCTCCGCCGAAAACGCTGCAGGCTGCGGTGACCTCTCGCGTCAAGATCATGGCGCGATTGGACATCGCGGAACGGCGCATGCCCCAGGACGGCCGGATCAAGATCAAGATGGGACAGCAGGAGTTGGATTTTCGGATCTCTACAGTGCCGACGCTCTTCGGGGAAAAGGTGGTCATGCGACTCCTGGATCGGTCGAACCTGCAGTTGGACATGACCAAGCTGGGGTTCGAGCCCCAGGCCCTCGCCATGTTCGAGAAGGCGATCCTTTCCCCGTACGGCATGATCCTGGTCACGGGGCCTACCGGGAGCGGGAAGACGACCACCCTCTACTCGGGGCTGACGCGGCTGAACACCATCGACACGAATATCATGACCGCCGAGGATCCCGTCGAGTACAATCTGACCGGGATCAACCAGGTCCAGGTCAAGCCGGACATCGGGCTGAACTTTGCCGCTCTGCTCAGGTCGTTCCTCCGGCAAGACCCCGATATCATCATGGTCGGGGAGATACGCGACTTCGAAACGGCCGAGATCGCGATCAAGGCCGCCCTGACCGGACACCTGGTGCTGAGCACGATCCATACGAATGACGCGCCGAGCACGGTCGGCCGGCTTATCAGCATGGGTGTCCCGACCTATCTCGTTGCGGCCTCCCTCAACCTCCTTCTCGCCCAACGCCTGGTTCGTCGGCTCTGCCCGGAATGCAAGGTGGAGGTGTCAGTTCCGCCTGCCGCCCTGGAAGATATCGGGTTCAGCCCGGAAGAGGCCAGGACGATGACCTGCTATAAGGGAAAGGGGTGCATGGCCTGCAGCGACATTGGCTACCGTGGTCGTATCGCCCTCTATGAGGTGATGCTGCTGAACGAGGAGATCCGAGAAGCAATCCTGAAGGGGGCCTCGACCGGTGACCTCCGTGACCTGGGATGCAAGTATGGGATGAAGACCCTGCGGGAGAGCGGCCTGCAAAAGATCCGGGAAGGCACCACCACAGTGGACGAGGTCGTGCGAGTTACCAGCCTCTTCTAATGGTCTTTTCTTGCGTGACACTGTCGCCTGGCCCCCACGCCTCTCAACGCTCAGGCCCAGCGAACCGACGCCATCTGTCATCCGGCCAGTTGCCACAAGAAATCTTCAGAGTGACAAAATGTGGCACTATTCTTGCTCATGCCATACCTGCTGACGACCCTCCCGACCTGGAGCCGGCATGAATCTGCATGAGATGTTAAAGGAAATGGTCGAACGCGGCGCCTCGGATCTTCACCTCACCACGGGCGCCCCACCGATGCTCCGTCTGCACGGCCGAATGTCTCCCCTTGGCGACACGCCGCTGAACCCAGCAGACACGAAAAGCTTGGCGTACAGCGTCCTGACCGACGCCCAGAAGCAGAAATTTGAAGAAGAACAGGAGCTCGACCTCTCGTTCGGAATGAAGGGGCTCAGTCGGTTCCGGGCAAACGTCTACATGCAGCGCGGCACCGTGGGAATGGCGATCCGGACCATCCCATACGCCATTCACACCTTCGAGGAGTTGGGCCTTCCCAAGATCATCGGCGATCTCTGCGAGAAGCCGAGGGGGTTGATCCTCGTGACCGGGCCGACCGGCTCGGGGAAATCGACCACGCTTGCCACGATGATCGACAAGATCAACTCTGAGCGCCGGGAACACATCGTCACCATCGAAGACCCCATCGAGTTCGTGCACCCGCATAAGAGTTGCATCGTGAACCAGCGAGAGGTCCACTCCGACACCCGATCGTTCGCTGAAGCGCTCAGGCGAGTCTTCCGGCAGGATCCTGACAAGGTCCTGATCGGAGAGATGCGGGACCAGGAGACCATTCAAACGGCGCTCACGATCGCCGAAACGGGCCACCTGACCTTCGCGACGCTGCACACCAACTCCTGCGTGGAAAGCATCAACCGGATTATCGACGTATTTCCTGCTCACCAGCAGCCGCAGATCCGGGCGCAGCTCTCCTTTGTCCTTGAAGCGGTGCTGTGTCAGGCCCTCATCCCGAAGAGCAATGGCCAGGGGCGCGTGCTGGCTCTGGAGATCATGATCCCGAATCCCGCTATCCGCAACCTGATCCGGGAGGACAAGGTCCACCAGATTTACTCGGCGATGCAAACCGGCCAGGAGAAGTTTGGGATGCAGACGATGAATCAGTCGCTCCTCGCTCATTATCTGAGACGCACCATCACGCTGGAGGAAGTGATGCTGAGGAGTTCGCTGCCGGACGAGCTGTCCCAAATGGTCCAGCGGGCTCAGGCGGCGAACAAGCGATGATGGCCCTGTTCTACCGCCTGGCATCCCCGGCAACCGGAAGGTAGGAATCGATGCCAGTCTTTGCGTATCGTGGTCGGACACGGACGGGTCAGTTGGTCGCCGGACAGATGGAGGCCAACAGCCCGGAAGCCGTGGTGGCTCAGCTCCGCCAACAGCGGGTCATGCCCACATCCGTCAAGGGGAAGCCGAAGCCGATCCAGTTGAAGATTCCTGGCTTCGGCGGGAAGGTGAAGGATAAGGAGCTGGCCGTCTTCACCCGCCAGATCGCCACCATGATCGACGCGGGACTCCCGCTGGTGCAGTGTCTCGAGGTTCTGGCGTCCCAACAGCACAACAAAAGGCTCAAAAAGACCCTGACCGAGATCAGGGAAAATGTGGAAGGGGGCTCGACCTTTGCGGGGGCCCTCAAACGGCATCCGACGATATTCACGCCCCTGTACGCGAACATGGTGGAGGCGGGCGAGGCCGGAGGGCTCCTCGACACTATCTTGAATCGCCTTGCGGTCTACATCGAGAAGGCGATGGCCCTTCGGCGGAAGATCAAAGGCGCCCTGATCTATCCCAGCACAATCGTGACGGTCGCTATCGCGGTTGTGATCTTCTTGCTGGTCTTCGTCATCCCGACCTTCAAGGCGCTGTTTGAAGGTTTCGGCGCCGCCCTGCCCCTGCCGACCCGGTTTGTGCTGGAAGTGAGCCGCATTGTCCGAGAGCACATCCTGGTGGGCCTCGGTGTTCTTGTCCTGGCGATCCTCGGTCTGAGGTTCTATTACAAGACCGAGAAGGGTGAGTGGATTATCGATGCGGTCCTCCTGCGCGCCCCGATCTTTGGCGAATTGATTCGGAAGGTGTCGGTGGCGAAGTTTACGCGCACCCTGGGAACGTTAGTGTCCAGCGGAATCCCCATACTTGACGGACTGGACATCACGGCGAGGACCGCCGGGAATAGGGTTGTGGAAGAGGCGGTCCTGAAGACCCGGGCCAGCATCGCCGAAGGGAAAACCATCGCCGAGCCTTTGAAGGCATCCGGCGTCTTTCCACCCATGGTCGTGCAGATGATCAGCGTCGGAGAGCAGACCGGGGAGCTCGACTCTATGCTGGCAAAGATCGCAGATTTTTATGACGCTGAGGTAGACCAGGCGGTGGCGAATCTGACAGCTCTGCTTGAGCCGTTGTTGATGGTCTTCCTGGGCATCGTTGTTGGCGGTGTGATTATCGCGATGTACCTGCCGATTTTCAAACTGGTGTCGGTGGTGGGTCGCTGAGGGACGCTCGTGCCTGAGGTCGATCCTAATCGTTCGTTTGAATCTAGCGTGCTGAACCGGAGATACTTTGGCAACAAACCCGTAAGGGCTAAGCCTGTCGAAGCCCGGATTACGCGCCCTTCGACAAGCTCAGGGCGAGCGTAAAAGTGTAAAGGAATTTATGGGTCACCACACTAACGTGTTGGTTCGACAGGTCAGGTGGCTGATCGGCCTCCGGCTCCTCGTGGCCTTCCTCTTCTTGGGCTCGGCGGCAATCCTGGCCGCCCGCGAGCACTCCCCCTTCGCCCTGACCCCCCTCTTTGTCCTCGTGGCCTGCACCTGCTTCTTGAGCGTGCTGTATCTTCTGTTGCTGAACCGTATCCGGCAGGTCAGGATGCTGTGCGGCCTCCAGATCTGGATCGACGCGTTGCTCGTCACCGCCCTGGTCCACTACACCGGCGGAATCGACAGCCTCTTTGCGTTCGTCTATATCTTCCCAATCCTTGCTGCGGCTATCCTTCTTTCCCGCCGGTCCAGTTTGCTGCTGGCGGGCGGAAGCAGCATCCTATATGGAGTGTTGATCAACGTCCAGATTCATGGGTTCATGGAGCGGACGCAGTTCCTCTCGACAGCAAACATCGCGCACGATCCTGGATACGCGCTGTTCCAGACCTTCGTCAACAGCGTCGCCTTTTTTCTCGAGGCAATTTTGGGTAGTCAACTTGCCGAGCGACTCAAAGAGGCAGGGCGCGAGCTGGAAGAACAGCGCACCGATCTCCACAACCTTCGAACACTGCACCAGGATATCGTCGAGAATATCCCGAGCGGGATCGTCACACTGGACCTCAAAGGCCAGATCGTTTCGTTCAACCGGACTGCGCAGGAGATCATCGGCCTGACGGCCGAGGAGATCGGAGGCAGGAACTGGCGAGAGACCCCCTTTCGAGAGATCACACAACTCGAAGAGTTCTTCTCCACTCCGAAGCCCGAATTCGGCAGGGTTTCGAAGGAGATCGAATTCCGACGGAAGGATGGTCACACGATCCCGATCGGGATCAATCTCACCCTCCTAAGATCGTCAGAGGGTGTGCTTGTGGGCCTTGTCGGGATCTTCCAGGATTTGAGGGAGCGGAAGCAGATCGAGGCCAGGCTTCGTCAGGCTGACCGGCTTGCGGCGGCGGGACAACTGGCGGCAGGGTTGGCGCACGAAATCCGGAACCCCCTGGCCGCGATCAGCGGTTCGATTCAGCTCATGAAGGAAGAAGGGATGGGCCAGCCGCAACTGCTCGATATCGTTCTTCGCGAGACTGATCGCCTGAACCTGGTGACAGGGCAGTTCTTGGATTTCGCGAAGCCGAGGCAGGCTGTGAAGAAGCAGTGCGACCTCGCGGCGCTGGCCGAGGAGGCGTTCGCCCTCCTCGAGAAAGCCTATGATGGAACCGGAGCGGTGACCTTTTCGCTGCGGAGAGGTGCCGAACAGGTCATGGTCGCTGCTGACCCGGATCAGGTGAAGCAGGTCCTTTGGAACCTGGGGCTGAATGCGATTCAAGCCATGCCGGGAGGTGGGCGGCTCACGTGTGCCATCCTCCCTGGCGTATCCGAAAATGGCGCTGGTTCGACCGGGCTCACCACAGGCGAGTGGGCAGCGGTTGAGTTGACTGATACGGGAGGGGGCATCTCCCCGGGGGAACTGGACCGTATTTTCGAGCCATTTTATACCACGAAGCCGGGAGGCACAGGGCTTGGACTCGCCATCGCCCGAAAGATCATCGATCAACTGGAGGGGCGGATCGAGGTCGTCAGCAGGCAGGGCGACGGGGCCACCTTCAGGGTTGTCCTCAAGCGGGCTGCGGGTGAAGCGCGAAGGGGCTGACGCGCGCGGAGAATGTCATGGGGAAGGTATTGGTCGTTGATGACGAGCAGGCGATGCGGCAGTTCCTCACAGTCCTGCTCGAGAAACAAGGACACGGCGTGATCGCCGCGTGCGACGGTGAGCAGGCGCTCAAGCTGATTGAAAAGCAACTGCCAGATCTGGTGATCTCTGATGTTCGGATGCCCAAGGTGGACGGGATTGGCCTCTTGGCTGGTATCCGAGAGCACCATCCCGACCTGCCTGTGATTCTGATCACCGCGTATGCCTCCTCTGATTCGACGATCCAGGCGATGCGGTTGGGGGCCGACGATTACATCACCAAACCGTTTCGTATCGATGAGATCCGGCTGGTGGTCGAAAAGGCCCTAGTAAGGCGTCACAAAAAGCAGGAGGACCCGTCTGGCCAGCCATCGCTCCCGGAAGCGCCGAAGCTCGAGGGGATCATTGGCCGGAGCCCGAAGATGATCGAGTTGTATAAGCTGATCAGCAAGATCGGCGGATTGGACAGCACCGTCCTCATCACCGGGGAAAGCGGGACAGGAAAAGAGCTGGTGGCGAGAACGATCCACTGTACAAGCCCGCGGGCGGATCGTCCGTTTCTTGCCATTAACTGCGGGGCCATTCCGGATCAACTACTGGAAAGCGAATTATTCGGGCATGTCAAAGGTGCATTCACGGGGGCGGTCTCGCACAAGGCCGGACTTTTCGAGGTGGCCAATCGTGGGACCATGCTTCTGGATGAGATCGCAGAGATGAGTCCGGGCCTCCAGGTGAAACTCCTTCGATTCCTCCAGTGGCGGAGTTTCCGGCGGGTGGGGGGGACGGAGGATCTGGAAGTGGACGTCCGTCTCATCGCGGCCACGAATAAGGATCTCGACAAGGCGATTGCCGACGGGGCCTTTCGCAAGGACCTCTTCTACCGGTTGAATGTCATCCCCATTCATGTGTCTCCCCTTCGTGAGCGAAAGGAAGACATCCCCTTACTGGCAAACAGCCTGTTGGCGCAATTTTCACTCCGCCAACAGAGAGGGCCCACTTCGATCTCTCAGGAGGCCATGGAGATCCTTATGCGGTATCAGTGGCCGGGCAATGTGCGGGAGCTGGAGAATGTGATCGAGCGGGCGGTGGCCCTCGAAGCGACAGATCAGTTGACCCCGATGAGCATTCCCTTGCAGATCAGGGAAGGGGATCATGGAGGTGGGCAGCCGAGGCGCGTCGCTATCGCCCTTCCGCCGGAAGGGATCGAGCTGGACGCGACGGTCTCCAACGTCGAAAAGGATCTGATGCTGCAAGCGCTGGAGCGCTCAGGGTGGGTCCAGAAGCGCGCCGCCGAACTGCTGAAGATCAGCTTCCGCTCCTTCCGCCACAAGGCAAAAAAATACGGGATCACGAAGGCTGCACGGGGCGCCTGAGGCCTGTGCTTAACGTCTCGTGAGCTCGTCAACCCGCAGCACTTCTCCCATCGGCTTGATCATCTCCTGGGGGCTTGCCTGTCTGCTCTTGCTCCTGCCGTTGTCCGACGGCGGCAGAACGTCGTTCGCCAGGGCGATGCTCTCGGCCGGCATCTTCTGTCTCATCTCCCTCGCGCTCATCAGCCGTGAGAACCTCGCTTTCTTGCGCGCCCTTCCTCTTCGATGGCTTGCGCTCGTCAGCCTCGTGACGGGAGCCTCCTGCCTCACCTCGATGTACAAGGATTTCAGCCTGAGAGAGGCCCTCACCTTCTTGAGCGTCATTGGCGGGTCCGTCCTGAGCTTTCACATCGCCAGGCAAGGCCGTCGTCGGCTTCTCCTGATTGCGCTGCTGTCGAGCGGGATGGCCGTGACGCTGTACGCGTTGCCGTCTTATCTGACCGCGCCTCCAGGATCCCAGGCGGCGTCAGCGCTCTCAGGGGCGTTTCATTACCCGAATGGCCTTGGAAGTTTCCTCCTCCTGATCTGCTTCCTCCCCTTTATGTTCGTCTCCCATAGCGGAACACGCGTGGGGTCACTCGGCGCAGTTCTCCTCTTTGCGGTTTTCTGGGTGGGCTTGATCCTTACCCACTCTCGGGGGGTATGGGCGGCCGGGATGATTGCACTTGTGTTCTGGACCTCGCGAGAGTGGAGATTGCTCTGGGCCTGCCGGTGGAGGATGGCGATGGGGGCAGTCCTCATCGTGAGCCTTGTCCTCATCGCGTCCAGGCGACCAGCGGATATCGCGCCGCGCTTCGTTTCTTTGAGCGCGGCAACCTCCAAGGAGCAACACGACCCATCCTTTCAGTGGCGGCGTGATATCTATGCCTGGACCTTCGATATCATCAAGGACCGTCCGTGGACAGGGACGGGCATCGGCACGTTTCCCTTTGCCATCAAGCTCTATCAACGGGCCCCCTACATCACAGGACTCTACGCCCACAACCACTACCTCCAAGTGGCGGCCGAAATGGGGCTTCCGGCTCTGGCCGGGCTCCTGCTAGCACTTGGCTTCCTCTTCAAGCGAGGGTGGGGGCTCATCGCGTCACTGGAGCCGGGCACTCGGGAGAGGAGCCTGGCAGTCGGCCTCGTTGCGGGACTCCTGGGTTCCTCGCTCCACGCTGCAGTGGACCTCGGCTGGAGCTATCCTGCCGTCGGTCTCATATTCGGGACGGAGGCAGCGATGCTGTTGGGCCTGTCCTCTCGGTCCTTGCCCGTGGCAGCGGTCAACGCCCAGGGGCCAGCCGATCTTCGGGCGTTGAGGTTCATCCTCTTATCGCTCTGTCTCGTGATGGCCGCCCTGGCTGGGTCACGCTACTACGCTGAAGTCTTCCGGAACGAGGGCAACGTCGCCCTGGAGGCCGGGGATCATGACCGGGCCGTGCGGGCCTTTCGTTGGTCATCTCGATTGAACCCGCTCTTTTACTCTCCGCGGCAACTGCTGGCTTCAGCGTACGCCGCAAAGGGAGATAGAGAGAGTAGTGAGCACGAGGCAGAGGCCGCCTTCCGGCTCGACCCATTTGATGGAGATGCCTTCCATGCGTTGGCGCGAATCCACTGGCTTGCAGGACAACATGAGAAAGCGGAATCGGAGTTCCTTTCAGCGGTGAGGCTTCAACCCTACACTCGCCTCGCCTACTATTACGATTTGGCCGAGTTTTATCTCGGGAGTGGCAGACCAGACGAAGCGCATGCCTGGTTGAGAAAGGGCGTGGAGATCTTCAGACCGGAGTTGGTGACGAGCGGCCTCAATCGGTGCCTTGCGCCTGGCGATCGTTACACGCTGGCCAGGATGTACTGGAGGCTGGCTGACATCTCTCGAGACACCGGGAGGAACTCTGAAGGGAGGTGGGCTGAGGAGATGTCCGGTCGGCTTTCCAAGCCAGCGATGGAGGAGATTTGCTTCAGGGGAATGAAGGGTCGGTTCCTTTCGCCCGAATCGACCATCGCAGCGTATTGGGAGGCGAGAAGTCAGAGGGATTGGCCCGGCGTCGTCGCGACCTTTGCCCGCGAGGCGGATCAACGATTCAAGGATGAATCGCTGCAAAGCCTGCCCCCGGACATTGAAGCAGTGGAGGTTGATTGGATAGTCAATCTGGTGGGAAACCAGGATGTTGCAAAGATGGGATACGAACTGAAGCTCCTGCTTCAGGATGGAAGGACGAGGAGGGCGGCATTCACTGATAGCTTACTTGTTGAACGAGGGGGCTGGCGTCTGCTCGATAGGAAGACCGGGCTGAAGTGACAGACACTGTCACTCGATGTACGAAAATTTGTCAATAGATATGGTCTCTTTTCTAATGTCGCTTGATCCGGCGAGTCACATCCGAATATTTGCCGATCGACTTACGGCCGTAACTCATTAAAAAAATAGGAAGAAATTGATTTTCATGCAGTGAAATTGGCTCATCGAGAGTGAAAACGATGGATTGGCATAGATGTTGCTCTACTCCATTGCTACGATCGCTGATGGGAATCGTGTCTAGTGCTCTTAAACATCCTAAACAGCCTTGAAGGAGGAGGCGGCAATGACGCATCGATTGCGAAACACGGCCAAAGGGTTCACGTTGATCGAGTTGCTGATCGTCGTCGCGATCATCGGGATCCTGGCGGCGATCGCCATCCCGAACCTGCTTTCCGCCCAGAGGAAAGCCAAGATCTCCAGGGCGCTGGCAGACACGAAGCAGCTTGTCAGCCAGTCACAGCTCTACAACAACGATACCAATACCTACCCCTTGACCATTACAGATCTGACTAACGCCAGGTATATCAGCCAGACGAAAGACCCGTTCAGTCAAGTAACCCCTGCGGCCGACTACGGCTTCGGAGCACCATCAGTTGCAAACCCCCTCTGGCCTATCTGGGCTCTGAGTGTCGGGCCTGCTAACGCTGCTGTCAGCGCTCCAATGACTACCGGCGCCCCGACCGGGAACACGTGTAATGGCGTGGTGGGGTGGCAGACCGACTATGGCGCTGTTCAACCGATCGGCTGTTAGCGAACTGCGCCACAGACCAGGAAGTATTCGACTAGTAAGTGGGTGGGCTCCTCAAGAGCCCACCCAGTTTTTTTGTGTGGGGGGCCCGTGCTCCCTTCCTTTCGATCGGCGTCTCTGCCCTGAACTCGCCCCCCGTATTCGGCCGAGCAAGGCCGGAAACCCCTTGACTTTTCGAGGTCAATTGGTAATGTAGCCCATGATGATCTGGTGGGCTTAATGGTTGGGTTCAGGACGGTATCAATGAATGCGATCGATATCGAAAAACTGACGAAAGAGTATCGAAGCGGCTTCTGGGGAAAGAGGGTTCGGGTATTATCCCAATTAGACCTGACCGTCTGCCAAGGAGAAATATTTGGATACCTTGGCCCGAATGGTGCCGGGAAGACCACGACTCTGAAGCTTTTGATCGGATTGGTCCGGCCCACTTCAGGCGAAGCCAGAGTGCTTGGTCAGCCTCTTGGTGACGTGAGAACGAAGCAGCGGATCGGGTTCTTGCCGGAGCAGCCCTATTTCTACGAATATCTGACTGGAAGAGAGCTCCTGAATTTTTACGGACAACTGGTCGGGCTTCCCCAGCCTGATCGGAAGGAGCGCATAGAGAAGCTGGCCCGTCAACTCCGGATCGAAACGAGGCTGGATCTCCCGCTACGGAAATACTCGAAAGGGATGCTTCAACGGCTCGGGCTGGCCCAAGCCTTGATCAACGATCCGGAGTTGCTGCTGTTTGATGAGCCGATGTCCGGTCTGGACCCGGTCGGGAGGCGGGAGGTGCGCGACCTGCTCCTCGGGCTGAAAGAGAAAGGGAAGACCGTGTTCTTCAGCTCCCACGTCATCCCGGACGTGGAGATGCTGTGCGACCGGGTGGGGATCCTGGTCAGCGGTCGCCTCGTCGCTCAGGGGCCCCTCGATGAGATACTCGGAGCACAGGTCGCGCCGATCGAGATCACCGTCTCTCATGTTCCGTCGGAGGTGTCGCAGGAACTCGAACATCTGCTCCTCACGCGACCCGCTTCGAAGGGTGAGAGGTTGATTCTGACCGTAAAGGACGAGGATGCGCTCGCTGAACTGCTCGCTCGGCTGGGTGAAGCGAAGGGGACCGTCCATTCCGTCATCCCTCAACGGGAAAGTCTTGAGGAGTATTTCCTTCGGCATGTTCAGCCGCGAGAAAGCCCATGAGGATCGCCGCCATCGCCCTCAATACGTTCATGGAAGCCGTCCGCGACAGGATCTTGTACGCCATCCTTGTCTTCGCTCTGGTGATGCTCGCCGGCTCCACGGTTCTGGTCACGGTGAGCGTGGGTGGGGAAGAGAAGATCATCAAAGATATGGGCTTGGCCTGCATCTCGATCTTCGGCTCCCTGATCGCCATTTTTCTCGGAATCGGGCTCGTGTCAAAGGAGATCGAGAAGCGGACGGTCTATACAGTCCTCTCGAAGCCGATTCACCGATACCAGTTCGCCCTGGGGAAGTATCTCGGCCTGGTCCTGACCCTCTTAGTGAACGTGTCGGTCATGGCCCTTGGCCTGATCGGCCTGAGCTATTTCTGGGAGGGCTTCGCCAGTCCACGCCTCCTTCTGGCCGTCCTCTTCATCTTCCTTGAGTTGATGCTGGTCACCGCGCTTGCGCTGCTGTTCTCCACATTCTCCTCCCCGACGCTGAGCGCGATCTTCACCCTCTGCCTCTTCGTTGCCGGACATCTAAGCGCCGACCTGCGGCTCTTTGCGGCTCGCTTCGGGGGTGGTCTGGTGGGGACGGCGGCCGAGGGGTTGTATTTTCTGCTGCCGAACCTTTCCCGCCTGGATTTTAAGGAGCAGGCAGTGTACGGCGCTGCGGTTGACCCGGGAGCCCTGGCGCTTTCCTTCCTGTATGCCGTCTTCTACATTTCAGCGCTGGTCCTGACGGCCATGGCGATTTTTCAGCGGCGAGATTTTAGATGAGGCGGGAGGGCCTCGCAATCGCGGCACTCTTGACCGTCTCTCTCCTCGGATCAGTCTTCCTGTCGGTATGGCTTGATGGGAGAAGGGCGCAGGCCACGCCGGGGCAGGGGTGGCTATTCCTCCCGGATTCGAGGCATCTCAAACCAGTGCTCCTCGGGTTTCATGGAGTCGCGGCCGACCTGCTCTGGATTCAGATCGTCCAGTATGTGGGAACTCATATAGAGACCGACATGAAGTTCCCGCAACTCAAGAAGGCTCTGGAGCTGGCGACCTCCCTGGACCCGCGCTTCCTCGAGCCGTACCGGTTGGGCGGGCTCTTCCTTCTCTATCTTGCCCGGCAACCCCAGGCGGCTGTCTCGCTCCTCGAAAAGGGCGCTGCTGCGAACCCAGATCGGTGGGAACTCTTCCACGACCTCGGACGGTATTATTATCTGGAGGTCCAAGACTATGACCGGGCTTTGAGGTGGTGGGAGCGTGCCGCCAGGCTGCCGGGTCGGCCCGACTATCTCCCCAGATTCGTCGCCAGACTCTACGCCCGGACAGGCCATGCGGAAACGGCGCTCGAGTTATGGTCCGAACTCTACCGGACAGCGCAGAATGACTATCTGAGATCGCTTGCCGTTCAAGAGATGAACGGGCTCAAGGCGGGTCAGGTGCGGGCCCGGTAGCGTCGTGCGCGCAGAGGAAGGGGTCGTTAGCGTCCTTGTTGGTCTGGTCGTCGGTAGCTTCTTGAACGTCTGTATCCATCGCCTGCCAAAGGGGGAGAGCATCGTGCGTCCTCCCTCCTGTTGCCCGGCCTGCAATGTCCCCATCCGGTGGCATGACAATGTCCCGATCTTGAGCTTCCTGTTGCTCGGGGGCCGATGTCGTAGTTGCAGGAGTCGGATTTCCTGGCGGTATCCGCTCGTCGAGACCTTGACCGGTTCGCTCTTCCTGCTGACAGTCGTTCGCTTCGGGCTCAACCTCCGGTCGATGCTCTTGCTCGTCTTCATCTGCGGCCTCATCGTGGTCACATTCGTCGATCTCGACTACCAGATCATTCCTCATGCGGTCACTCTGCCGGGCATTCCTCTCGGCCTGATCGGGAGCATCATCACCCGCGAGCCTTCCCCTCGGGATGCGGCAGCGGGGATGTTGATCGGCGCCGGCTTGGTGTATCTCGTGGCAGTGTATGCGGAAGTGGCGTTCCAAAGGGAGAGCATCGGCGGAGGTGACGTGAATCTGCTCGGAATGATCGGGGTATTCCTCGGTTGGAGACTCGCCCTCCTCTCCTTTTTCCTTGCGATCGTCGCCGGGGCCGGTGTTTCGCTGGCTCTGGTGGGGGCGCGGGTCCTCTCGCGGAAAGATCGGATCCCGTTTGGGCCGTTTCTGGCGCTTGGGGCGGTCATGGCCCTGTTTGTGGGGGATCGCGTGATCGACTGGTATTGGGGGCTCTTCCGATGACGGCAGGGGAGAGAGGCCCGACCCAATCCTCATAGAAGAAGCATGACGAGACTTCGCGCCTTCCGGGATTACGCCTCTCAGGTGAGGATCTTTGCCCTTCTGCTGATCCTCTGCCTGGTCCTTCTCCTCACCGGCGCCACGTACCTCTACGGCAGGGCCAAGGAGCGCCTCACGCAAGAGCTGGAGGGACAGCTCCGGCGAGCGGCTAATCTCGCTCTAGAGCGTCTGGACGCAGCCCCCCAGACTTCGGTGGCTGCGAGCCTGCGGAGTGTACTCGATGAGACCGGGGTCCCCCGCGCATTTCTCTGGGGAGCGGCGGGGGGAGAAATGGTTCTCGGCTCAGGGCCGCCAGCGCGCCCCCCGCTCTCAGCAATCGAAGGGGCCATGGCGGGCATGGCGCGCTTCACCGATTTCTACGGCGATGGGCGCCAAGGGTACTACCGAGCCCTGCTTGTGCCACTGCGCCGTGATTCCGGGGAGGAACGACAGGTCCTGGGCGTCGAGGCCAGGAATGATTTTCTTGGGTTTCTCCATCGGATCCGTTGGGTCATCATCGGCGGGTACAGCGGCGGCCTGCTCCTGGCTCTTGTCCTGGGTGCGCTCTTCATCCGTTCGATCCTTCGCCCATATGCTAAGCTCACCTCTGTCGCGAGGGACTTTCGTCGGGCCGAGGGGGCTGTCCCAACTGAGGGCAGCGCGGACATCGACTTCGTGGTATCCACCTTTCAGCAGGCGACGGAGGCTCTTCGCGACAAAGAGGCGGAGCTCAGCCGTCTCTACGCAGCGGAGCGGACGAGGGCGGAAGCCCTCGAGCGGTATCAACAGATAATCCTTGGAAGCATCTCCAGCGGCGTGATCAGTTTCAAGCCGGATCTCACGATCGCTGTCTTCAACAAGACCGCACGCCAGATCTTCGGGGTCAGCGAGGAGGAGGTCATTGGCCGGCCGTGTCATGCGGTCTTCGGAGACGATGCCGAGATCACCGCTGTGGCCAGTGAGGCCCTGCGGCGGCAAGGGATCTTCTCTCGCCTGGAGCTTTCGGTGCGGCGCAAGGATGGCGAACTCCGCCGGGTGGGATTGAGCTCATCGCTGCTGAAGGACAGCGAGGGAAACCTGATCGGCCTCGCGCTCCTGTTGACCGATCTGACAGAAATCCTTCAGTTTCGCGAGCAGGCGGTCATGCGCGAGAGCCTCGCGGCCCTGGGCCGGATGTCTGCGGGAATCGCGCATGAGTTCAGAAACTCGCTGGGGGTGATCATGGGCTACGCCAAGCTGCTCCAGCGGAGCCTCCCATCAGAGGCCACCACCCAGGATTATCTTGAAGAGATCGTCTCGGAGATCGACCTGCTGGAAGCGACCCTGAAAGATTTTCTGGCTTTCGCCAGGCCGATGCAACTCTCCCCGGTTGCTATTGCGGTGACGGCCTTGACGCTCGAAGCCCTGGACGGTTTTCGACAGGCCATGGAGGATGCTAAGATCAAGCTCCTGACCGACCTTCCGGAAGAGGAGTTGATGATACAGGCCGATCCATACGCGCTGCGGCAGGCGCTGGGGAATCTGATCCGCAACGCGCTGGAGGCGATGCCAGATGGCGGAGAGCTGGCCGTGAAAGTACAGCCAGAGCGGGTCGAGCCGGGCGGTACCACGGGGGATGGGGCGAGGATGGTCGAGATCAGTATGCAGGACACCGGGCCGGGGATCCCACCGGACGAGATGGACCGGATCTTCACCCCGTTCTTCACCCTGAAAGAGGGGGGCACCGGCCTCGGGTTGGCCCTGGCCCAGAAGACGGTCTTGGCCCTGGGCGGCAGGGTCGTGGCCGAGAATCGCGAAGGCGGAGGGGCCCGCTTTACGATCCGGCTGCCCTTGCATGAGCGCCGGAGAATTGCGCGAGATTAGGGTGGTTGCCGCATGAGTCGCATCCTGGTAGTCGAGGACAAAGAGAGCATGCGACGGATGCTCCGGCAGACGCTGGAGCGGGCGAAGTACACCGTGGAGGAGGCCCCCGACGGCGACGAGGCGGTGAGGAAACTGGGACTGGGCCGGTTTGATCTGGTGCTGACCGATCTGAAGCTTCCGAAGAAAGACGGGATGGCCGTTCTGCGGGCGGCAAGAGAAGCCTCCCCGCACCTGCCGGTCATTATGATGACTGCCTTCGGGACGATCGATCTGGCCGTCCAGGCGGTGAAGGGGGGCGCCTACCACTTTATCGCCAAGCCGTTCGATAGCGATCACCTGCTGCTTGAGATCGAGCGGGCCATCTCGCAGTCCAGACTGGTCACAGAGAACCTGATCCTGAAGGAAGGTTTTGCCGACAAGCTCGGAGCCCCAACGATCATCGGCAACAGCAAGAAAATTCAGGAGGTCTTGGCACTCATCCAGAAGGTCGCCGCGAGCAACGCCACCGTGCTGCTGCTGGGGGAGAGCGGGACGGGAAAAGAGTTGTTCGCCCGCGCGCTCCACCACAAGAGCCCTCGACGGGCTCGTCCCTTTGTCGCCATCAACTGCGCCGCCATCCCCGATACCCTGCTCGAGAGCGAGCTGTTCGGCCATGAGCGGGGTGCCTTCACCGGGGCAACCGGCGCCAAGCCGGGCAAATTCGAACTGGCCGACGGGGGGACCGTGCTTCTGGATGAGGTCAGCGAACTCTCGCCTGCCGTCCAGGCCAAGCTGCTGCGGGTGCTGCAGGAGCGGACCTTCGAGCGGATAGGCGGTACGCGCACCATTGACGTCGATGTCCGGGTCGTGGCCGCCTCGAATGCCGATTTGGCGAGAGCGATCCGGGAGCGCAAGTTTCGCGAAGATCTCTATTTCCGCCTCAATGTCTTCCCTGTCCCAATTCCTCCCTTGCGCGAGCGACCGGAGGACATCCCTGCTCTGGTGGAGCATTTCATCGCGAAGTATGCGATGGAGACCCGACGCCAGGTTCGGGGAATCAGTAAGCCCGCCCTCAAGTTGCTGATGCAGTACTCCTGGCCGGGAAACATCCGCGAGCTGGAAAACTTTGTGGAGCGGGGTGTTATACTGACCTCCGGGGAGATGCTGCAGCCTTCCGATTTCGCCTTTGGTCTTTCGGAGACGCCAGTGACTGACGAGGCCGCCTACGGAGAGAGTCTTCAGGAGGCCGCCGCCAGGGCCGGCCGGCAGGCTGAGGCAGAGTGCATTCGCCGGACGCTGGCTCGCGTGGGGGGTAATAGACAGAGGGCTGCTGAACAGCTCAAGGTGAGCTACAAGGCCTTGCAGGCCAAGATCGAGGAGTACGGGATTGAGTTGGCTTCTGAGGAGGGGGCCGGCGAGCCTCGCGGGCGGCGAACCAAGTGAAAGAGCGCCTCCATTGGACGGGGCTCTTGCTGGCAGGGGGCGAACAGCGCCAGAAATATATTGACACCCTGCGGCATAGCGGTAGAATTTTGATTCGAGCATCTCAGCAAGAGGCGGCGATCGCCCTCGAAGAGGATCGGCTCATGATGCTGTTCGTCGAGGGCGCACAGCGCTGAATCACTTCTCGGGAGTCCAACCAATATGACGGCGCGTGCCGGTTCCTTCCCGGTCTTCGGGGTGGGCCAACGGATCCTGGATGTCCTGCCGATCCTGACCACCCTCCTGCTGCTCTCGATCTATCCGGTGCTCCGATACCTTCCCCCTGATCCGTTCTGGGCTGAAATCTTCCGGTTTCTTGTCATCAGCATCTGGATCGGGTATCTGGTCGTTAATCAGGTCAGAGCCCACAAAACCCGGCAGGAGCTGTTGGCCAACATGGAAACCGATTGGCGCGGCAAACTTCAGGACTCCGGCCACTCCTTTCACCATTACGCGATTTTCATGCCGCTGAAGCGAGAGACCAATCGCCACGTGTTGTTTCAGACGATGCTCTCGGTTCAGCGGCAAAACTATCCGCCGGGGAAGATGACGCTGATTCCGATCGTGGAAGCGGAAGACTGGGAGACGCTTGATAAGCTCAAGGAGATCCTCCCGACCTTCGAGCGGAGACTGAGGATCGAGCTCTTCACCTATCCCACCGACGCGATGATGAACAGGTGTAAGGCGACATCGATCAGCACCGCCGCCCGATGGCTGGCCCGTCGGATCGATGACGGGGCGTGCAGCGCAGACGATCTCAAGGTCCTGATCATCGATGCTGACACCATTCTGCACCCACAGGACCTCGCCTTCCGTGAGTATTGCCATCAGCAGGAGTTCGGACGCGCGATCGCGAGGGGCGACAGGGGCGTCGTCCTCCAGTCGCTTACCACCTATACCTCGAACTACTGGAAGGTTCCGATGCTGCCGCGTCTCCACAATTCTGGGTTCGTCCTGTACCAGATGGGGAAGATGCAGACCTCGGGCGATTATCTGGTCCTGGGTCCCGGGACCAGTCTACCTTTCCGCGATTTTCAGTCGGTGGATTATTTCGAGCCAAACCGTCATAACGAGGACATGCAGTTCCGGTACAAGGTCGTCATGGAAGGGTTTCGCGTGGCTCCCCTCAAGATGCCTACCTGGGGACAGGCGCCCCTGACGAGTAAGGAGTCGTGGAGTCAGATCGCCCGCTGGGCTCGCGGCGCGGTGGACGTCAAATTCGTGGTGAACTACGTGCGAAGATTCGACTTCCGCAGGCTGCCACTGGTCAAGCGAAAGTCGTTCCTGTCGCTCCGGGCACTGTTTGCCAATGCGATGCCGCCCCTCATGGTCTTTCTGCCGGCACAACTGATCCTGATCTCCTGGATTAGCCCATGTGTCAGGGAACTCTGGCCCTTCCAGGTGTTCCTCTCACCCGATGTCCTGGCCCTGCGGATCGGGACAAAGAGCCTGTGCGTCAGCCGGCTGGCCGCCTTCAATCTCCGTTTCCAGACCATCGTACTGACCTCCTCGATGCTGTTGGGCATGGTGTTGGTGCCGCACACGCTGAAACCAATCATCTACCAGCGTCCGCCCCGTCGCTGGCGGCGGGCCAGGAAGGTCTTCGAGTGGTTCCGCCTCACCTTCACCCCGGTAAACCTGCACAACTATTTCCTGATGGCCTCGGCGCAGCTTTACACGCAAGCCCGGCTGGCCCTGGGGATCCCCATCACCCGCACGGAGATCACACGCAAATGAATAGTTGCGGGTTCCGAGTTTCTTGTTTCGGGTTACAGACAATGAGAAGTTCGGGCGTTCACGCTTGGACCCGAAACCCGAAACCCGAAACCCGAGACTCGGAACATCTGTGACCATCGGGTTTTTTACCTGCAACGCCTATCCGCTCCTGAACGGCCTTGCGATCTCCATTCAGCAATACGCCACTCACCTGCGCCGCCTTGGCCACCGGGTCATCATCTTCGCACCGCGCTATCCTGGATACCGGGAGACGGAGCCGGATGTCTATCGGTTTCCCTCGCTTCGCGTTCCCACCCATCACCGTTATGCGATACCGATCCCGGTGGCCGCCGGCGCGCTTCATCATGTGATTCCGCGCCTAGGCCTCCAGATCATCCATGCTCACCACCCGTTCCTCATCGGGCCTTACGCGTACCGGTTCGCGCGTCGGCTGCGGGTCCCCTTTGTATTCACCTATCATACCCTGTACGAGCATTATGCCCATTACCTGCCGCTCGTCTCGGCGCTGGCTGGCAGGATCGGGGAGGCCAGGAGCTACGCCTTTGCCAACCGGGCCGATTTGGTCATCGCTCCCACCTCCGGGGTGCTGGGGCGGCTACTGGCCCACGGCGTCACTGTCCCCATCGAGGTGATCCCGACGGGAGTCGAGCTGCCGAGTCTGCCCGGGGAATCGAGGGCGTCCATCCGACGCCGCCTCGGTGTCCCAGGGGATGGCCCGGTCCTCCTGTACGTGGGTCGGCTCGCCAGGGAAAAGAACCTCGTGTTGCTCCTGCGGGCGGTGAGGGCCGCAGTCCCTGTGGCCCCCGAAGTCATCCTACTGCTCGTTGGGGAGGGGGATGAGGAGCGGCCCTTACGGCGGCTGGCCGCTGCCCTGGATATCGCCGACCGCGTCCGCTTCGTGGGCCCGGTCCCGCACCAAGCTGTGAGCGACTGGTATCGGGCCGCAGATCTCTTCGTCTTCCCCTCTGTCTCCGAAACCCAGGGCTTGGTCGTGCTCGAGGCAATGGCGCATGGGCTTCCCGTCCTTGCCATCCGATCGGTCGGTACATCGGACTTTATCGAAGATGGGATCAGCGGAGCGCTGTCTGAGGACTCCGAGGACGACTTCATCTGTCGGCTAATCGAGCTGCTCAGAGATAAGAACATTCGGGCTTGCTACGGGGAGCAGGGAAGGACCAAGGCGATCCAGATGACAGCGGAGACCTCGAGCAGGAGCTTGCTTGCGGCCTACGAGCGCCTTCTCATGCGGGCAGCGGAGGCTGTCGGCCGGAACGCGGCTCCATCCTGCCCTCAAGGGCCTCGATGGAACAGTTAATCGCGGACTACCTCGCATACCTGGCCGTCGAGCGCGGGCTGGCCGAGAACAGCCTTGCGGCATATAGAAGAGATCTGCGCCGGACGGCGGGCTTCCTGAAGCAGGCAGGAGCCGGATCCTTCCCGGAGGTGAATCGCGCGCTGGTCGCGCGTCTGCTCTTCTGGCTCCGCGAAGAGCGATTGGCTCCCCGGACTGTTGCGCGCCACATCGCGTCCTTGCGCGGTTTGTTTCGTTACCTGCTGGCGCAGGGCCATATGAAAGAAGACCCCACCGCACACCTCGAGTCCCCGAGTCCCTGGGCGCGCTTGCCAGGGGTGCTCAGCCAGGATGAGGTGGAGCGTCTGTTGGCGGCGCCGCTCACGAGCGGTCACGCAGGCATCCGTGACAAGGCGATGCTGGAACTGCTGTACGCGGCCGGCCTCCGGGTGTCGGAGCTGGTGACACTCCGGTTGGCGGATGTGGACCTGGAGGTGGGCTACGTCCGCTGCCATGGGAAGGGCTCCAAGGAGCGGGTGGTTCCGCTGGGCGGCGAGGCCCAGTCGTGGGTGCGCCGGTACCTGGCGTCGGCGAGGCCGCTCCTCGCGAAGGGCCAGTCGAGCCCGTCGCTGTTCCTGAGCCGATTCGGGCGACCTCTGACGCGCCAGGGTTTCTGGAAGCTCCTGCGGGCGTATGGCGCAGCCGCCGGGATCGACCGCCGGGTGACGCCCCACACGCTTCGCCATTCCTTTGCCACACACCTCCTGGAGCGTGGCGCTGACCTTCGGGCGGTTCAGATGATGCTGGGGCACGCCGATATCTCCACCACACAGATCTACACCCATGTCTCGCGGTCTCATCTGAAGGCGGTCTATGACCGCTACCACCCTCGGGCATAGCGACGCGTTGCCCCAGACCGGCGGATCGGATCCGAGCCTTCAAGAATCGGATTGCGTCCGTGTGAGACAACTTCCTCGGTTCCGAGAGTTAGACCCCGTCACGAGAACGGCGCTTGAGGCGGCGCGCGTGGCCGCAACGCCAGCCCCCATCTATGCCGTCGGCGGCTATGTTCGGGACCTGCTCCTGGGCCTCAGGAGTATGGATATCGATCTCGTCGTCGAAGGGGACGCCATCGCCGTCGCACGGCGCGTGGGTGATTTCCTCAAGGTGGCCGTGACGGCACACCCCCGGTTCGGCACCGCCCGCCTGCGCCTGTCCGACGAGATCAACCTCGACCTGGCCAGCGCGAGGACTGAACAGTACCCGCAATCTGCCGCCCTTCCCGAGGTTCGCCCCGCCCCGCTCCTGGCCGATCTTGCGCGGCGAGACTTCGGCATCAACGCCATGGCAACCCGTGTCGGTCGCCGTCGGTTCGGACCGCTCATCGATCCTTTGGGAGGATGTGAGGACCTGCGGCGGGGTCGGATCAGGGTCCTGCACGAGAGGAGCTTCATCGACGACCCCACCAGGATTTTCAGGGCTGCTCGGTTTGAAGCGCGATACCGGTTTGTGATCGCTCGGGGGACTGTGAGGCTGATCGAGGCGGCAGTGGGTGGGGGAGTGATCGGGCAGCTCGCCGGTTCGAGGATCTTCACCGAGCTGCTCCTGATCGGGGAAGAGCCTCCGGCCCCACGCGTGTTCAGGCGTCTGAGCGAGCTGGGCGTGCTCGCGGCCGTTCACCCGAAGCTCGCAGAACTTGACGAGGCCTTCGGCCTCTTCGACCGTCTGCGACGCGTTCTCGCCCGGTCCAGTTCGCTGCCTCTGTTGGAATCGCCGGCTCTTGGGGAGGTATATCTCCTCGGGATGCTCTATCACCTGCATCCTCGGGCTGTCGTTGGGGTCATCAGAAGGCTCAACCCGCCCGGACGATCCGCTGAGAAGCTTGTGGCCGACTTGGAGGCCTGCCGATGGACCGTGCGCCGGTTGTGTCGGGCCACGGACCTTCGCCAAAGCCGGATCGGACGGCTACTCGATCCGCTCTCGCCGGAGGCCAGGGGCTTGGTGTTGGCTTCGCTCAACAGGGGACCGAAGCGGAAGGCGGTCTCCGAGTACCTCACCGCTTCCCGGGAGATCGCGCCGCTGCTCAAAGGGGAGGACCTGCGAGGGTTGGGGTTCCGCCCCGGCCCCATCTTCCGAAAGATTTTTGCCGCGCTGCGTTCGGGCCGGCTCGACGGTCGCTTGCGAACCAGGCAGGATGAGATCTCCTTCGTCCGTCGGAGGTTCGCCAGAACGGGCCTTCAGGATTGACAAGGGTGGTGCCCTCTGTTACGGTAGTTTCAGATCGACGTCGCGTCGATCCTAAGGGAATCGAAATGACATGTTTGATCCGACGCAGTTCATTCTGTCCATGAGCGTGAGGCTGCCGGCCATCCTGGCAGCCTTGACGTTTCATGAGTACGCCCATGGCTGGGTCGCGGACAAGTTGGGCGATCCGACGGCGCGGCTGTCGGGCCGCCTGACGTTCAACCCCCTGGCCCACCTTGATCCGATCGGCACGTTGGCCCTGATCTTCTCTCCTGTTGGCTGGGCCAAGCCGGTTCCGGTGAATTTCGCCAACCTTCGACATCCGAGGCGAGATATGGTCTGGGTGGCGGCGGCAGGACCTGGCGCGAACCTAATCCTGGCCGCGGTGTCTGCCTGGTCTCTTCATCTTTTCGTGGGGGCTGGGGCAAGCGGTGAGTCCGTCTGGCTGCTCGGACTCCTGACGCCGGTCTATCTCATGCTGCATAGGAGCGTGTTGATCAACGTGGCGCTGGCCATCTTCAACCTCATTCCCTTGTTGCCGCTCGACGGGGGGCGCGTCATGGCAGGCCTCCTGCCTCCACGTCAGGCCGCCTCATACGGCAGGCTGGAGCGATACGGGTTTGTGATTCTGCTGGTCTTGATCTTCAGCGGTGCGGTGGATCGGCTGATCTGGCCGCCCATCGCCCTCGTCGCCGGTCTGTTACTGGGGGCATCATAAGGAACAGGGAGCACACCATCGATGTCGAGTGGTCGCGTCTTGAGCGGGATGAGGCCGACGGGGCGCCTTCATCTGGGCCACCTGTTCGGGGCCCTGGATAACTGGATCCGGTTGCAGGAGGAGTACGAGTGCTTCTTCTTCGTGGCCGACTGGCATGCCCTCACGACCGAATACGCGGACACGAAGAGTATCCGGGAGAATATCCGCGAGATGGTTCTGGACATGTTGGCCGCAGGGATCGACACTGCCCGGGCGCCCCTGTTCCTGCAGTCCCGGCTTCACGAACATGCGGAGCTTCATCTCATGCTCTCGATGATCACACCGGTCCCCTGGCTGGAGCGAAATCCGACGTACAAGGAGCAGCAGCAGGAGCTGACGACCAAAGACCTCAGCACCTACGGATTTCTGGGTTATCCGGTGCTGATGGCATCCGACGTCCTGATCTACAAAGCCAATTATGTCCCGGTCG
>JBGQJI010000014.1:0-29562 GCA_041498975.1 Methylomirabilis sp. (SeqCode) | reverse complement strand
GGGGGCGAGATCGATGAAGCGACTGACCATGGAAACGCTGGTTGGACTATTCGTGGTAGTGGGGGTCGCTAGCCTGGGCTACCTGGCGATCAAGCTCGGCAAGCTGGAGGTGATCGGCGGCCGAGGTTACACCGTCCTAGCCGAATTCGACTCGGTCGCAGGCTTGAAGAACGGGTCGGTGGTTGAGATCGGTGGTGTCGAGGTGGGTCGGGTCAGAGACATCACCCTGAAGAACTATCGGGCCGTCGTGGCCATGAGCATCGATCCGGGTGTCAAGCTCCAGGACGATGCGATCGTGTCCATCCGGACGAAGGGGCTGATCGGCGAGAGGTACATCAGGATCACCCCCGGGGCCTCTGACAAGCTGGTCCAGCCGGGCGGCAGGCTCCGCGACACTGAGGACCACATTGACATGGAGCAGCTCATCTCGAATTATATCTTCGGGAAGATTTAACCGGCACGAGCTGGTGCCGTTCCGACTTGTTGTGGCTAATCGCCGACAGGAGTCCTGCAAAGAACGATCGCTTTCCCCTGCCTTACCATTTTGGCGCAATTAGTTGGAACGGCACCAGAACCGATCGGACGCCGGACCGTTCCTACTTGAGGAAAGGAGGAGGTCATGAAGGATGCTAGCCGGACGAGGGGGGCGCGCTGGATGGTCCTTGCCCTCGCCCTGATGCCAGCCGTCGGTGTCCCACAGTTGGCGTGGGCGCAAGCCCCTAGCGAGAAACCGGTGTACACGTTGAAAGATCTGATCCGACGCGCTCTCAGCACGAGCCCAGAGATCCGGCAGTTCCAGCGAGGGGCGGAAGTGGCCATGGCCAAGAAGGACCAGGCCGATGCCGCCCGATTCGCGCAGATCGAACTGACTGCGGTGGTCGGCCCGTCGGCTCGGGCCCGCGGGACCGTTGTGGACTCCCCTGACCGCAACGATAGCCCCACCATTGACAATGTGTTCGAGCGCGTCGAGATGACGCTGGTCCAACCGCTGTACACCTTCGGGAAGATCACCGGCTATCGCGACGCCGCGACCGAAGGGGTGAGGGTCGAGAGGGCGAAGGTCGAGGAGAAGGCTGGTGACGTGATCCTGCGGATCAAGGAGCTGTACTACAGCAGGCTCCTGGCCAGCGACATCCTTGGTCTGATCGACGAAATCACCGAGGATCTCGACAAAGCGATCGATAAGACGGAGCGACAGATCAAGGCCGACGCTCCAGGCGCGGATGAGGTGGATCTGTACAAGTTGAAGGCGTTCCGGGGCGAGGCACTGAGGAACCGAAACGAATCTCAGAAGGGCTTCGATCTCGCCACCATCGCCCTGCGGACATTTGCGGGCCTCGATCCAGGCCAGCCGCTGGAGCTTGATGCAAAGGGACTGGATGCCACGCCAAGACACGTAGAGCCCGAAGACCAGGCGATTGGCACCGCCCTCGACCTGCGGTCCGAGATGGCTCAGGTGCGGGCTGGCCTCAAAGCGACAGAGGCGCTGGTCCAGGTGGAGGAGAGCAACCTGTATCCGCAGTTCTTCGCTGCCGTGAACGGCGTGTTCGCCCAAGCGGGGAACCGGACCCGCCAGCAGAACCCTTTCGCCTACGATCCCCTGAATGAGCGGTATGTCGCAGTGGTCCTTGGCCTGAAGTATAACCTCGACTTTGGCATCACCAGGGGGAAGATCCGGGCGGCCCAGGGGGAGCACTTCAAGCTCCAGGAGACGAAGCAGTTCGCAGAGCAAGGGATTCCGCTTCAGGTGCGGAAGGCGCAGCGGGAGATGGCCGAGGCGATGGAGACGATCCGGGCCACGGAAGACGGATGGCGGAGTGCACGGAAATGGCTTGTCGCGGCAAAGGCCAACTACGACCTTGGGGTCGGGGAGGCCAGGGATTTGGGCCAAGCCGCTGAGAGCTATGCGAGACTACGAGCAGAGCACTACAAGGCCATCTACAACTACAACATTGCCCTCGCGAATATCGAACATGCCACGGGCCGAGATGTCAAGGAGGAGATGAAGTGAGGAAGAGGGACGCCGACATGGGACGCACTTGGAGAGCACTCGCGCTGGTGGCGGCAGCCTTGTCGATGCTATGGGTGCCGAGGGAGAGTCTTGCCGGTCCGGCGACAGATCAGGTCAAAGCCACGGTTGACCAGGTCATAAAGATCCTGACCGATCCAGCCCTCAAGGGCGAGCAGAAGACTCAGGAGCGTCGGGCGAAGCTCCGTCAGGTGGTGTTGCGACGATTCGGTTTCAATGAGATGGCGAAACGCTCGCTGGGAGTCCACTGGAGCGAGCGGACCGCCCAGGAGCGGACGGAGTTCGTGAAGCTGTATACTGATCTACTAGAACGCGCCTACATCGACAGAGTCGAAGGCTACACAGGGGAAAAGATCCTCTATCCGGGGGAGGCCGTTGATGGGAATTACTCTGAGGTAAAAAGCAAGGTCGTGACCAAGAAGAACCAGGAGGTCCCGATTGTCTATCGTCTCATCAACAACGATTCCAACTGGGAGGTCTACGACATCGTCATCGAGGGCGTGAGCCTGGTCAATAACTATCGCGCCCAGTTCAGCAAGATCATCCGGACCTCCTCCTATGAGGATCTGGTAAAGAAGATGCAGGCCAAGCTCGAGGGTGAAGAGGGGGCGGAGATTGGCGCCCCCAAGCCAAAGGTCCGCTGAAGACGCCGCGGCGACGGTTGATCGGACAGAACGTCCGATCCGATGCTGCATCCCTGTTCTTGACTTGCACGGAGCCAGGCGACGATTGCGGTAGCTATAGCGAACGTACTAAGTGTTGTTACATCGTCATTGCGAGCGACCAACGGGGGCGTGGCAATCCGACACGAAGTGTCGTTGCGAGGCGCCGCTCCCTCGGCAAGGCTCGGGACAGGCTGCGCAATCCCGGTGAGATTCCTCGCTTCGCTCGGAATGACCCTTCGGGTCAGATTGCTTCGGTGCTTCGCTCCTCGCAATGACACTTCCTTAGTGCGTCTGTATTAGTACAAGACCTGGTTTGGTTTGCGAGCCACGGGGGATTTCCCCGTGGCTTTTTTGCCTTGAGAACAGGGGTGTTGCCATGAACGGTATGATGATATTGACACAACGTTTCAATTCTGATAGAGATTTATGCGATTTGTGCTGATCCTGCAGGTGCGTTTCGCGGGTGTAAACGATGAGCGGTTGCACTCATTGTGGCTAAGGGCTGAACACGTTCTATGAAGGTGGAGAACTAGCGATGATAGCGTCGGAGCTCTGCGAACTGGGCCAGATCCCAGAATTGGGCGTCGTGCCCAAGAAGATGCATGCCTGGGTCATTCGGAAGGAGCGGCACGGCCCGCCCTTGCAATCCTTCCAACGGGAGATCGTGGATGTTCCGGAGATCGCTCCCGATGAAGTGCTGGTGATGGTGATGGCCTCAGGCGTCAACTACAATGGGATATGGGCGGGCATGGGGCAGCCGCTGTCGCCCATCGACGTGCACAAGCGCGTGTACCATGTCGCCGGTAGCGATGCGGCGGGGGTCGTCTGGAAGGTCGGGAGCGCTGTAAAGAGGTGGAACGTCGGCGACGAGGTCGTCGTCCACTGCAACCACACCTGCGGACAGTGCCACCACTGCAACGGTGGCGACCCGATGCTGTGTCGTGAACAGAAGATCTGGGGATACGAGACGCCCGACGGGGCCTTCGCCCAGTTCACGCGCGTCCAGGCCCAGCAACTGGCTCCCAAGCCGAAGCACCTGAGCTGGGAGCAGGCCGGATGCTACATGCTGGTCCTGGCGACCGCATTCCGCATGCTGTACGGCCACCCGCCTCACACGCTGCAGCCGGCCATGAACGTGCTGGTCTGGGGCGGGTCCGGCGGCCTCGGGTCGATGGCGGTTCAACTCATCAAGGCGGCGGGCGCCAACGCCATCGCGGTGGTCTCCACGGAAGAGCGGGGCAAGTGGTCCATGGAGATCGGGGCAAAGGCGTACATCAACCGGACGAAATTTACCTGCTGGGGACAGCTTCCATCTACCAAGGATCGCACCGCCTACGGTGCCTACCTGAAGGAGGTCCAGCGATTCGGGAAGGCGATCTGGGAGATCACCGGCAAAGGAGTGGATCCCGACATCGTCTTCGAGCACCCTGGTGAGCAGACGTTTCCCGTCAGCGCTTTTGTCTGCCGGCGAGGTGGCATGGTCGTCTTCTGCGCGGGGACGACGGGGTTCAACCTGACCTTTGATGCCGCGTATGTCTGGATGCGGCAGAAACGGATACAGGGCAGCCACTTCGCCACGCTGATGCAGGCGGATGCCGCGAACCACTCGGTGATGGACGGACGGGTGCTGCCATGCATGTCTGAAGTGTTCGAGTTTGACGGCATTCCGAAAGCTCATGACATGATGTGGAAGAATCAGCATCCGCCAGGCAACATGGCCCTCCTGGTGAACACCCCGGCGACAGGGCTGCGAAACTTGGAGGAAACGCGGAAGTTCGCGGTCGCGGCATAGGCAAACGGTTGCGTACGACGCTTTCTCATGATCATTGCGGGCGACTGAGCTGCGCACTTCCAGGTTCGGCTTTGCAGTTCCAAGTTCCTGGTTCCAAATTAGAAGCTTGCCTTGAGAGATCTTCAACTCCGGTTTAGCCACCTGGAACTCGGCACTCGGAACTTGGAACCTTATCTGGCACGTCATTCAGTTCGCTTGTAGCCGTTCCGCTCGCCCCGCCACTCGAGGATGTCGAGGCGATGCGGCTCTCATCTGGTCCAGGAGACTTCAACGTGTCTTCACTGTCATCAGAGCATGAAGAGGTACGGCGGGCGGTCCGCCAGTTCGCCGAAGAAGAAGTCGTTCCCATCGCCGACCCGTACGATCAGGATAACAAGGAGATCCCGCCCGGCCTCATCAAGAAAATGGCCGACCTGGGCTACTTCGGCCTGACCTTCCCCCCCGAGTACGGCGGGGCGGGGATGGACTACGTCAGCCTGGCGATCGTGACCGAGGAGCTGTCGCGCGGGTGGTTGAGCGTTGGCTCTGTCGCAACCCGCAGCCTCATCACCGGGACGCTCCTGCTGGCCCACGGGACCGAGGAACAGAAGCAGCGATTCTTGCCAAAGATCGCATCGGGGGAGATACTCACAGCGGCGGCCTTTACGGAGCCGGACGCGGGATCGGACACCGCCTCGATCAAGACACGGGCGAGACGGCATGGCGACACCTACCTGATAAGCGGGGCCAAGACCTGGTGCACCTTCGCCAACCGGGCGCACGTCCTCACCCTCATGGCCAGGACCGATCCCGACACTGCCAAACGACACAAGGGGCTGAGCATCTTTCTGGTGGAGAAGGAGCCGGGCGATGGATTCAACCCCCCGGCCATCTCCGGCGAGCCGATCAAGACGATCGGCTACCATGGGATGCGCTCCTTCTCGCTGAGCCTTCAGGACTGCCCGGCGCCGGCCAAGAACTTGATCGGCGGCGTCGAGAACAAGGGATTCTACCAGTTGATGGCCACCTACGAGTCGGCCAGGATCCAGACGGCGGCCAGGGCGGTCGGCGTCGCACAGGCGGCCTTCGAGGCGGCGTTGAAGTATTCAAAGGAGCGCGTGCAGTTCGGCCAGCCGATCGCCTCCTTCCAGGCCATTCGGCACAAGCTCTCCGATATGGCCACCGAGATCGAGGCGGCGAGACGTCTCACCTATTACGCGTGCGAGATGAAAGACCGCGGGGCGCGCTGTGATCTCGAGGCCGGGATGGCGAAGGTGTTCGCCGCCGAGATGGCCGAACGCGTCACCTCGGAGGCGATGCAGGTATTCGGCGGCTACGGCTACTCTCAGGAGTTCCCGGTTCAGCGCTACTGGCGGGACGCCCGGGTCTTTCGCATCTTTGAGGGAACGAGCGAGATCCAGCGAGACGTGATCGCGAAGCGACTGCTCGAAGGCTGAAGAGACAGGGTGTAGGGAATAGGGTATAGGGTAGAGGGTCTAAGAGAGCGCCTTCTTGCATTCTTTTTGCGCTATACACTGAACCCCCTCGTTCAAAGAGGAACACCAGATGGATAAAAAGAAGCTGCAGGCCGCGAGAGAAGCATGGGAGGAGCAGACGCTGAAGCCCACTCTTGAGCGGGCCGGAGAGCGAATGCCGGAGTTCACCACGCCCTCGGGTCTCCCGGTGAAGCGGCTCTACACTCCGGAGGACGCGGAGGCTAGGGATTATCTCGAAGCGGTGGGCTTCCCCGGCCAGTATCCCTACACCAGGGGCATCTACCCAACCATGTACCGGGGACAGTTCTGGACAATGCGGCAGTACGCGGGGATCGGCACCGCGAAGGAGTCGAACGAGCGATTTCGATACCTCTTGAAGGAGGGCCAGACCGGCCTCTCCGTTGCCTTCGACTTGCCGACGCAGATGGGGCTCGATTCCGACCACCCTCTGGCTGCCGGGGAAGTTGGACAGGTGGGGGTCGCGATCGACTCCCTCCGGGACATGGAAGTGCTTTTCGACGGCATCCCTCTGGATCGGGTCACCACCTCCATGACCATCAACGCGCCGGCGGCGGTCCTGCTGGCGCTGTATGTGGCTGTTGCAGAGATGCAGGGGGTGCGGCTTTCGAAGATCTCCGGGACCGTCCAGAACGATGTCCTGAAAGAGTACGTGGCCAGGGGCACCTACATCTTTCCACCGCGCCCTTCCCTCCGATTGGCAGCCGACCTGATCGCCTACTGTGCAGACCAGGTTCCGCGCTGGAACCCGATCAGCATCAGCGGCTATCACATCAGGGAGGCCGGGGCCTCGGCCGTGAAGGAGATCGCTTTCACCTTTGCCAACGCCATCGCCTATGTCGAGGCTGCCAGACGCGGCGGCTTGCCCGTCGATGCCTTTGCGCCACGGATTTCCTGGATCTTCAACACCCACAACCACTTCTTCGAGGAGATCGCCAAGTATCGTGCGCTACGTCGAATGTGGGCCAAGATCATGCGAGGGCGCTTCGGCGCGAAGGATCCACGATCCTGGATGCTCCGGACCCATACCCAGACCGGCGGCTCCACGCTGACTGCCCAGCAGCCGGAGAACAATATCGTCCGGGCGGCGGTCCAGGCGCTGGCCGCAGTCCTGGGCGGCGTTCAGTCGATGGCGCTCTCCTGCTTCGATGAGGCGCTGGCGATCCCGACGGAGCGGGCCCAGCGGATCGCGCTTCGGACTCAACAGATCATCGCCCATGAAAGCGGGGCGGCGGACACGGTGGACCCGATGGCCGGCTCCTACTATGTGGAGGCTCTCACCGACGAGCTCGAGCGCCGGGCGACCGACGAACTCGAGGCGATCGAGACCACCGGGGGAGCCGTGGAAGCGATCGAGCGTGGCTACATGCAACGGGCGATTCAAGAAGAGGCGTACGCGCACCAGCAAGAGGTCGAGGCCGGCACACGGGTCGTTGTTGGGGTCAACCGATTCCAGGACGAGGGTAAACCCCAGCCTTTGCAGCTCTATCGAACTGATCCGGAAGCGGAGACTGCACAGGTGAGGAGTCTGCAGCTTCTCCGTCGTGAGAGGGACAATCGTGCCGTGTCTTCGGCTCTCCAACGGTTGCGGGAGGCTGCTCTTGGTGATGAGAACCTGATGCCGCCGATCCTCGATGCCGTCAAGGCGTACGCGACCGTAGGCGAAGTCTGCGGCGTATTTCGGGAAGTGTTCGGCGAGTACAAATCGCCGACGGGACTGTAGGCGTATCGAAGCCCGATACGCGATGGGATGCGCCCCGTGCGGTAAGGCCCATTTCGCCGGGGCGCCTTTTGTTGCGTTACCGAGTATGCCCCATTCGACCCAGAATCCTCTTGAGCGGAGAGGCCCGCCGACGGGCGAGCCACGTTATGACGAGCCGATCTGTCATCAGGTCCAAGGTCATCAGAAAAGGGAACGATTTAACACGAATGCTGCAAGATAACGCGATGCGTGCAAAAAGGCTTGACAGCGATGCTGCAATGCGTTATACCGATTGAAGCCGCATGTCCCCTGCTTGACTGCCCGCCCGCATAGCCGGAAGCGTGGTTCACCTTGACGGCGCGGGCGCCGCGGAACAGAACTCAGAAGAGAGGAGACGGGACGGAGCCATGGAAGGAAATGTCCAGAGCCTCTATCACAAGATCACGATCTGGTGCGCGACGGGTCACCCGGCATATCTCTCGACAGAAATGGCCCGAAACCTCAGCGACTATCTGCTGAATTTCCTCAAATCCTCTGAAGGGGAGAAGCTCTTGCGGACATTGGGCTATGTGCGGACGGTATCGGCCATCAAGGCAGGGCAGGGCTAAGCGGCCGACAGGTCAGGGGGTGGCCGATGGTTAGCGCCTATATCCTGGTTCGATTGATCCCCGGCTTGGAATCAAACGCGATGTCTCAGGTTCGGGGGATCCCGGGCGTGAAGGATGTGATCACTGTCTTCGGCCGCTGGGACGCGATCGTGCAGGTCGAGGCCAAAACCATCCCGGCTCTTTCTCGAATGGTGATCGGCCAGATTCGCGGGATTCAAGGGGTCCAGGCTACCGAAACGCTGGTCGCCGCCGAGTTCTGAGATCGCCCGATGGTTTGGTGGCCGCCATTTTTCACTTGACGCGAAGGCGGGGCCCGCATAGACTCCCCCCGACCTGTCTCGCTTGGTCTTGAGGTAGAGGGCACCGATGGTCCTTCAAAAAGGAGGGGCTGAATGAGGCAGTTCGCGGAGGTGTGGTCGAACTGGGCGTTCGGGCCGATGTACCTGTTCGACAAGATGATGAGCGGGATGCTCGACTGGCACCGGGAGAGCCCAGAGGCCGTCGGACGGCTGTTCGCATCCCTCTACGGCATCGAGCTGAACGGGTACGGCAAGGGGACCCGGTCGCCCAAGTCTTCCGATCTGTATGTGGGCAAGACGCTCGCGCACACGAAGACGATGACCGAATCCGGGACCCTCTACTTCGGCTTCCTCTCCAACGATTTCAACCCGCTGCACTTCAATGAGGCGCTTGCCCAGAAGACCCGCTTCAAGGGACGGATCGCCCACGGGTTCCACACCGCGAGCCTGTTCTCCGGGGTCCTCGCCGAGCTGTGCCCCTGGTGCGTCTACCTTCGCCAGGAGATGGAGTTCACAGGCCCCGTCCGCGCGGGGGACCGGATCACGGCTGTCGGCGTGGTCGAGGAGATCGACGACAAGGGCGTGCTCACGGTCGGCTTGCAGTGCAAAAACCAGCATGATGAGGTGGTGGTCCGGGGTAAAGCGATCTTGAAGAAGCTGAAGGAGATCTACCAATAGACACTTGCCCGCCCTGAAGTGCTCGTTCCCGGTGACATCGTAGAGCATTGCGTCATTCGGACCTTCTGTCAGCCTCCCTTTCACCACTTCGATCCGCTCGCCTTCGGTCGCTCCCTTCCCTGACGTAGTTCCGCTTGCCTGTCTTAACAAGCTTCACTTTCTTCCACCCTTGCCCCCGACCCAGATAGATTCAGATATAATGCCCGGAGCCGCCCTTGACGCGATACGGTTCGATGGCGACGATCGACGCCAGGGTCACGAAGATGGAAGCTCCTTCCTCATCCGCGAGCTCAACGACATCGTCTTCGAGCCCGATGACGGTCCCCACAATTCGCCAATTGGCAGCCAGATGGATCGTCACGCGCTGGTCTTTGAAGCGCTCGATGATGGGATTCATGGGAGTGATTCGGGAGGAAGGGCTACCCAGACGCGAGCAGCCTCAGGGATGCGACCGATTCCTCCAAACGGGAGACGTCTGACACGCGGGGGTCACGACCTACCGCCGTCAGGAGTTCCCTCAAGCACCGCAGGTGCTCTTCGGCTCCCTCTATGAAGCCCGCGGCGGTAAGCCGCCGCGCCTTCTCCGGGAGGGCTGACAACAGGGTGAGCAACCGGGGCATCTCCTCCAGCTCCCACGCCAAGGTGACCTCCGCCGCCTCTGCCGGAGCGATTCCGGGTCGCCTCCCCTTTGCCTCGAGTTGGTCGAGCCTGGATTTCCATTCAGCGAGACGGTTCTCGTCAACGCCAAGGCTCTCCGCTATTGCCATGCTACCTGCGGGAAGGCGATCTTCGGCCAGGCAGAGGATCGCGAAGTGTCCCGCCTCTGCGTCCGACATGGCTCGCCAGATTGTTCCGAGTGCAGGGTGGCCGGCGAAAACCTGAGCGAGGTGCCGGTACAGATCGAGAGCGCGCTGCTCGAATCCGGCGAACATCTGCAACAGGTCGGCTATCGTCTGCGGCGAGCTCATTGTGCCTCCTTCCGTTCCAGCTCCGCGAGGAGCTTTTCCAGGGTGTCCTTGGCGGCCCTGGCTCGTTCCACGTGTTCGCCCAGCAGTTGGATCAGCTCATTCCGCAGTGTCGGCTTGAGCGGGGCGAGAAAGCTCACGATTCCCCGCAGGGCCCCGTCGATCGCCTCCATGGCCGCCCGTATCTGCTCCCGTGCCGCCTCTTTCGCCCCTGCCAGCCCCTCCATCATGTGGACAGGCCCTTCCGCTTCTTCAGCTCATCGAGCAGGCCCAGTACCTCGGTACAGGTCCGGTGGTGCTGTTCGACGATCAATTGCGTAACCTCCATCCACCGTCCCGTGACATCGAGGGTCGATCGCACCAGCCCCTCCAGCACCGGGAGGACGGCGGCTGGATCGACGCCGCGACCGACCTCGTCCCGGGCCTGTTGCGCCGCCTCCCTGCACCGGTCCTCGAAATCCGTGACTGCCATGCCGAACACCTTCAGCAGCTTCCGAGTTAACTCCTCAACCATCTCCGGCTCCTTGATCTGTGGGTTGAAGCGACCTGCTCTATCTCTGCAACCAGCTTACACGAGGTCTGATCCCTTGACAAGGGAATCACCTGCAGGGCAGTCTCGCTTGTTGAAACAGGAGGCCCGATCTGTTATTGTTGGGACAGACAGATGGCGAAAGGAGCAGGTCCTATCGAGCCCATTTCATCGGCCCTCCCGCGGGACGAGGAAGCACTCATTGAATCGTTCCGCGACAGGTATCCCTTCTCCTTCGATCCGTTCCAGGAGGAGGCCATCCGTCTGACGGCGGAGGAAAGCTCCGTGATCGTCTCCGCGCCCACCGGCGCGGGCAAGACCCTCATCGCTGAGTTCGCCATCTACCGAGCCTTGGCCCACCAGCATCGCATCGCCTACACCACCCCCCTGAAGGCCCTCAGCAACCAGAAGTATGCCGACTTCACCCGTCAGTGGGGCGAGAGCATGGTCGGCATCCTCACAGGCGACGTGAAGGTGAACTCCCGCGCGCCGCTGGTGGTCATGACCACAGAGATCCTCCGAAACAAGTTCTACGCGGGTCAGTTTGAGGGGCTTGCCTACGTGGTTTTGGATGAATGTCACTACATGGGCAACGAAGGCCGGGGTACGGTCTGGGAAGAGATCATCATCAACTGCCCTCCCCAAGTGCAGCTCGTCGCCCTCTCGGCCACAGTGAGCAACATCGGCGAGATCGCGGAGTGGATCGGGCAAACCCATCGTCCGATCCGGGCGATCCACCATCCGACCAGGCCGGTTCCCCTGCAGTATCTGCTCTGCGATAACGAAGGGCAACTCTGGCCTGCTGAGCCGGCTTCGGCTCAGCGGATCTTGCGAAGAGCGTCCTCGCGTCGCTCCACCTCCGACGATCGGATCGCCCGCCCGTGGGAGCGACGTCGGGACCGCGGACATCGTCCCTTTCGTCGTACCCCTCTTGATGTGAGCGTTGCCATCCAGGTCTTGGAGGCCCGGCGTTGGCTGCCGGCCATTTACTTCATTTTCAGTCGATCCGGTTGCGAGCGAGCCCTCTCACGCTACCTGGAGCGGAATGAGCCGCTCCTGGACCCAGAGCGAGGCGGGGAGGTGGAGGAGGCTATCCAGCGGACGCTCCTCGACTACCCGAGCATCGTCCCTGAAAGCGACCTGAATCGGTTGATCCTGGGCGGGCTCCGTCGCGGAATGGGTTTGCATCACGCCGGCGTCCTGCCGGCGCTGAAACGCCTCACCGAGGTCCTGTTCGAGCGGGGGTTGGTCCAGGTGGTTTTCGCCACCGAGACGATGAGCCTGGGGATCCACATGCCTGCCAAGAGCGTGGTGATCGGCGGGCTCCGGAAGCGAAGCGATTCCGGGTTTCGAGGCCTGACCGTTGGCGAGTTGACTCAGATGGCTGGGCGGGCGGGCCGGCGCGGGATCGACCCTGAAGGGACTTGCCTGCTGGCCCTGGACTCCCCCGAGGCGGTCGAGGAGGCGGTCCACCTGGCGCAGGGCGAACCGGAGCCGATCGTGAGCCGGTTTCGGATCGGATACAGCAGCGCCGCTCTCTTGATCGAGGCACATCGAGAACCGGGGGCGATCCGCAAGACCATCGAGAAGAGCTTCGGCCAGTTTCAGAACCGGCGAAAGATCGAGGCCATCAGGAAGGAGCAGGAGGGGCTGATCCGCCGATTGGCCGAGGCAGAGGGAATGGCGTCGCCCTGCTGCGAGCTGGCGACCCTGATCGACTATCGGGAGCGGCGCGCCGCCGTCGAGCAGGAGCGGGAACGGCTCAGGAACCTGCGAGTGGCAACAGCGCGGGCCGGCCGCGGACGGGGCAAAGGACGCAATAGCCGCGGACGAGAGAATTCTTCGTTGGCATTCTTCTGGGGCGAGGCCGCTGAGGAGGGGAAGGCGAAGCTCGATGCGTTGGCGCTTGCCCTGTCCCAGATGCCCTGCCACCGCTGTCCCAAACGGGGGCTGAGGGAGCGGCAGCTCAAGCAGTCGAGACGGCTGGGGCAGGCGCTGGAGGGCCATCGCAAGACGCTGCAGCAGCTTCAGGATTCTTACTGGGAGCAGTTTCTCCAGGTGGTCGCGGTCCTGCAACACTTCGGGTATCTCGAGGAAGGGCGGTTGAGTCCCGAGGGCCGGCTGATCGCCTCGCTGCGGCACGATAACGAGTTACTGGTGGCCCGGGTCGCCTTCTCCGGTCTTCTTCAAGGGCTCTCGCCGGAGGAGCTGGCGGCCCTCCTCTCATGTCTGGTGGAGGAGCCTCGGGCGAGGGAAGGCCTCATCGCACGGGTGTTTCTCCGGGAGCAGACCCACCTTCGTCGCCGCGTGAAGATGCTGGAGGAGCTGAGCCAGGAGGTGGAGAGGGTTCAGCGGTCGTATCAGGTTCCGCTCCCGGTCTCGATGCACACCACCTACCTTGCCGCCACCCATCGCTGGGCCTCAGGGGAGGACGACTGGCTGGCGCTGGTGGAACAGAGCTTCGGAGGGCATGAAGGCGACCTGATCCGGGCCTTCCGGCGGCTGATCGATCTGTGCCGGCAGCTCGAGGAAAGTCCGGTGCTGCCGGCGGGGCTTCAGCAGACGCTGTCGCTGGCCGTCAAGATGCTGGACCGGGGTATCGTGCTCGAGTCGGCGCTGATATAGCGGAATGACTCGAAGTGGGTGTCGCTATCACGTTCGTCCCGAGCCTGTCGAAGGGCGCGACTACCGACCATTCGGCAATGCTCACGACAAGCTTCGACATCCTGAGCGCGTCGAAGGATCAACCTGGACGGGTCTTATTGCAGGCGATCTTTCACGGATCTGGTTAGGGTCTAACTGATGGCCATTCCTGCCGCCACGACACAGCATTCGATGAGAAGGGAGGAGGGCCCACTCGCCTCCCCCTACGAAGGGCTTGCCCTGCTGGCGGACCCGATCCACCGCTACATCCTCTTCACAGTCCCGAAGGGGGATCGGTCGGAGCGGACCGAGAAGGACATCATCGATACCCCATGGGTCCAGCGATTGCGCCGGATCCATCAGCTGCAGAGCACCTGGTGGGTCTACCCGTCCGGCGAGCACAGCCGGTTCCAGCATGTCCTGGGAACCATGCACATGGCCGGCGCGTTCGCCCGGCACCTCTATCCTAGCCTGAAGGAGACGTTCGGCAAGGATCTTCCGTCCGCTCCCTTCATCGAAGAGCTCCTAAGGATTTCCGGGCTCCTCCACGACGTCGGGCACGGGCCCTTCGGGCACTTCTTCGACGACCACTTCCTCCAACAGTTCCGGGTCCGTGGTGAGCGGCTGAACCACGAGATCCTTGGTATGGCCATCATCACGAAGAAGCTGGTCGGAACGATCAGGGCGATCCGCCGGAGCCCGAGCGGCCCGTTCCAGAGGCACGAGCGACTCGATCCCAAGCACATCGCCTTCCTCATCAAGAAGCCGGAGGCAGGTTCGGCGGCGGGGCTCCCGCCGTGGCTGCCGGCGCTCCGTCCGCTCTTTTCAGGGATCTACACGGTGGACAACCTCGATTACGTCCAGCGTGACGCCTACATGACCGGCTTCTCGCTGGATATCATCGACGTCGAGCGCCTCCTCCTCTACTCGTTCTTCACGCCGAGGGGGCTGACCCTGCATAAAGCCGGGGAGTCGGCCCTCATCCGATTCCTGAACGCCAAGCTGGCCCTCTACGCCCACGTCTATCATCACCGGACGACCCGGGCCATCGACCTGCACCTCCAGGAGGTCTTTAAGGAGACGATGGCGCGGGTTGCGCCGTACAATCCCTACGAAGAGTTGGATCGGTATCTGGAGTTGACCGATTGGTTCCTGCTCGAACGGGTGAGGGAGTGGGCCACCTCAAAGGATCCGCACGAGCGCGCGCTGGGAGCGGAGTGGGGGAAGATCTTGGGCCGGAAGATCAGGTGGAAGATGGCGTATGACTTCGTGTCCACCATCGAGGAGTCCCAGCGGATGGTCAGGTTTCAGAGCGCGAAACACCTCGAGGACGAGATCCGTCGCCATCTCCCCAGACGGCTCCAGGGCGTAGAGTTCAAGGTGGACATGGCCGCGCTGGATCCGCGGCCCATCAACCCTCTGGCGGAGGGAAGCAAAAAGATCTTCATGTATAATCCGGCCACAGGCGAGGTATCGCCGAGGCCGCTCAAGGAGCTGTTCCGCGACATCCCCCCCAAAGTGGCGCACTACCGCGTTTTTACCACGGACCGCCGGCACGTCAAGGCCCTCACCGAAGCGTCGGAGAAGGCGATGAGCGGCTCCGCCGGCGAAGCCCTCCCCACCAACATCTAATTGAAATGCTCCAGCTTCTTCCCATCCGTGGAACCAGGCAACAGGTCAACCCTGTAGGGGCGCCGCTTGCTGCGCCCCTCAGGAGGAAGCCAAGTCGCCTCTCTGCGTTCCGCCGCCGGCCCCTTCGCCTGCGGGGATTCGATTATTCCAGCGAAGGTTCCTATTTTGTAACTATATGTACCCAGAACCGAGAGTGTCTGTTTGGCGATGTGGTGGATGGGAAGATGCGCGTGAGCAATGTGGGTCGAGTAGTGCAGACAGTGTGGGATGGGTTTCCTGAGCGGTTTCCAACGGCTGAGTTGGATGCTTTGGTAGTAATGCCGAACCACATCCACGGGATTCTTGTTATCGCAAGGGAAGGGCTTGCCCCGCCCGTCAAGGGCGCAGCAAGCAGCGCCCCTACAGGGTTCGGATCCACCACGTTGTCCAAGGTGCTGCGTGCGTTCAAATCGATATCCGCGATCCAAGTGAACCGGCTCTTGTCGCGTTCGGGGCAGCCCCTCTGGCAGAGGGGCTATTACGAACATGTCATCCGAAGCGAAGAATCATTTAACCGAATTCGGGAATATATTGCAACCAATCCCCTACGCTGGGAGCTTGACCGGGAAAATCCCTGGCGTGAGGGTGAAGACGAATTTGACCGTTGGCTGGCCATATTCGTGAGCAGGCCATCTCGGACCTCGGGTCAAACGTAAACACGAACGGGAGAGTGTCTTTCATAAACGGTGGGAGAGATTCCTCTCAATCGCCCGTGCCGTATGTCGTGAATCAACGATTTCATCCACCCGTTTTAGGTCACCTCAAGCTGTCCTCAATGCTTGAAATGGATAGCCTGTGACTGATTACACAATAAAGAGGTTTAATCCATATACGAAAGAGGAGGTCCTTACTGCACTGCAGGCATATGCATTGCGGAAAAAACTTAAGTATGTGGCCGCCAGAGATTTCTGCAAATGGTTTAGGATTTCTTAAACGACGATTGGCCGTCATTTCGGAAGTTGGTCAAATCTCTGCAAGGAAGCAGGATCAGGTTCCAGATACAATAGAACCAACGACAAATACTTACTGCTTGAGAACCTTGAAATGGTCCGGGAGAAACTCGGTCGACAACCTCGTGCCAAGGAGATGAAGCAGCCGCTATCTCCGATATCATCCTCCCGATATCTGAACGAGTTCGATAGCTGGTATCAGGCTTGCCTGGAGTTTCTATCCCGGAAATCGGGGTTGTCGATAGAAGATATCAAAGCGGAGACAAGAAGCATACCTGTAAACCTTCTTCTTCCTCCTAATGAACGAAAAACTAAACGTGGAATCTCTTTGGGACTTCGATATGAGATTTTGAAAGGAGATGGATTTCGGTGTAGCAGGTGTGGTCGCTCTCCAGCTACTGGGATTGGAGTTGAATTACAGATCGACCACATTCTACCTTGGGCCCAGGGCGGAGAAACTAAGAGCGAAAACTTACAGACATTGTGTTCTGAATGCAATTTAGGAATATCAAACAAATCGTAGTTCACACACAGCAAACATCCCCGTTCGATTCTGTGTTGTAGGCTGCCATGTCAGGAAAGGAAAGTTCGATCTTGAATAAGGTTCGTGAAGCTTCGCCGGCTCTCAAGGAGGAGATCAGGCAAAAGTATGAGAGGTTCGCCCGGTGGTATGATCTGATGGATGGGATCCCTGAGGTCCTGGGCATGAGAAGACTCCGGCGCAGACTGCTGGAGCGAGCATCAGGGAAGGTGCTGGAAATTGCCGCCGGAACGGGGAGGAACCTTCGACACTACCCCAGCACCTGTAAGATCGCCGCCGTGGACTTCAGTCCGGCGATGTTAGAAGTCGCCCGCAAGCGGGCGGCTCGCCTGGGGATGACCATCCCGTTCCTGGTAATGGACGCTGAAGGGCTCGCCTTTCCCGACCAGTGTTTCGACACGGTCGTTTCCTCCCTTTCCATGTGTACGTTTCGCGATCCGGCGGGGGCGCTCCGCGAGATGGTCCGCGTGTGTCGGGCAGATGGCCGCATCCTCCTCCTGGAGCATGGTCGCAGCGACCTGGAGTGGCTCGGACGCTGGCAGGATCGCAGGGCCGATCGCCATGCGAAGACGCTCGGCTGTCGTTGGAACCGTGAGCCGCTCGACCTCGTCCGCCAAGCCGGGCTGAACCTGATCGCCGCCCAGCGACTCTTTTTTGGCATCTTCCACCTCGTTGAGACTAGACCCTTGCAGCCGACACCCGCTCATCCCGTGTAGGGCCGTGGCCCAACTTTACGACGTTGAGGGGCTCGGCCCCTTTAACGAGTTTTGAGAGGCTCGCGTTAATCAATAAAAAGTTGCTCAGCGCTTTCGGTTATGGCGGGCCTTCAGCTCCTTGAAAGAGATGGTGGGTTCTTTGCGGCGTTCCTCGATGAGCTTCCAGAAGGTGGGGTCGGTCTCGAGAATGACGGTTTCCCAGTCCTTGCCCTCAACCCCAACAAGGAGCGCTGCAGGCTTTCCTCGACGGGTGATGAGCACGCGGCCTTCTTGCGCTTCGTCGATGCATCGTTTCAGCTTTTTCTGTAGATCGCGTACTGGAACAGTTTTCATAGAATCTCCTCCGTCCTCTTGCCCGGGGGCTTTTTCCGAATTGCCCGGACATCAACTATCTGTTCAGCCTCCGCGACGTCGTAAAACACTCGAAACTCCCCAACGCGCAACTCCCATACCGGCGGCACGGCATCCCAAGGCGGTACCAAGTTTATCAATAACTTCCTGTGCTTCGCTGGCGACGTCGGTTCGTGAGAAAGTTGCGCCTCAATGGCATCTAGGATAATGTTTCGATGATATGGTGAGACCCTTTTCAAGTCCCTCACAACCGACACGGCAAAGCGTATCACATACACGCATATAAGATTGCATATGCATTGTGAGTTGTCAATCGACATTGCAGTCTAGCTTGCAGGCATTCTGGCGCCCGATGGACAAGGCGCAAGAGAAGCGTAAAGGGGGAGGGTAGCGATGCCACAGACACCGCACATTGAGCGGCACTTCACCGCCAGCGATATGGTAAGAGATATCGTCATCGGGATGTCAGACGGGCTGACGGTCCCCTTTGCGCTCGCGGCAGGGCTCACCGGCGCCGTTGAGTCAACGGGCATTATCGTCACTGCGGGCCTGGCTGAGGTCGCTGCCGGTTCGATCGCCATGGGCTTGGGCGGCTACCTCGCAGGAAGGAACGACGCGGAGCACTACGAATCCGAGCGGGAGCGCGAGCAACTGGAGGTGAGCGAAAGGCCCGCGCAGGAGACGACAGAGGTGATGGAAGTGTTTCGGTCCTACGGGCTTACTGAAGAAGAAAGCGCGCCCGTTGTCGACGCGTTGTGTAGGCGCCCGGAGGCATGGGTCGATTTCATGATGCGCTTTGAGTTAGGCCTCGAAAAGCCCGATCCGAGGCGCGCGCTCACAAGTGCGCTGACGATCGCCGGCGCCTATATCGCCGGAGGATTCATCCCGCTGGGGCCGTACATCGTTTTCTCGGGCGCGCGCGTGGCGCTGCTCTTCTCGGTGATCGTCACCCTCGCAGCATTGGCTGCATTTGGCTACTTCAAGGGCCGCTTCACGGGCGCGGCGCCTTTGCGAGGTGCTCTACAAACTATGCTGATTGGCGGCCTCGCAGCGGCCGCGGCCTTCGCTATCGCAAAGATGATCTCGTAGGGACGGGCTCGCATGACCCTCGTCGTGGGCCAGATGTCCTCGACGTCCGCGGACCTGATGATTGACCAAAGGTCTCTCTGTCCCTCACGCAGAGTCCAGTATACGAGAATATCTGGTCTGGATTTCTTCGCCACGTCAATCTCCCCTCTAGCACACTGTACATGAGGTAAACCCGGTGGGTGCGGTCCGAAGCCTCCCCGTGCCTCTCTAAAACCCCTTGCCTTTGGCGCGCCCGTCTGATATAAGGCGAGGGCGACTTGCCTCGCATGGATCCCGAAGGGGCGCTGCTTGCTGGGCGTCTCTTGGGCAGCGCAAGAGCCTGCCCCCACAAAGTTGTTCTGGACTTGTTCCGGGGTCTTTATCGATGCTACGCCAGCTTCCGCGCATCCTTCTGACGCTGCTCCTCCTTTCATGCTCGTCCTCCATTGCTGTGGTTTCAGCCCAGGACACCGGATCCCGTGATCTGCTCGACCGCGTCACAGAACTGAAGTCGGCTGTTCGGGTGGAGGCGAACGAGCTCGAGCGGCGGGAGCGGGACAAGCTCACGATCGCGAGGGGCGATGTCCACATCCAGATGGAGAACCGCACCCTCATCGCCGATGAGGTCGAGCTGGACCAGATCCAAGAGGTACTGAGGGCCACAGGAAGGGTCCAGCTCATCGAAGGGGCGAGCCGGCTGGAGGGTGAACGGTTCGAGTATCACTACCGGAGCAACACCGGCGTCATGTACCAGGGCAAGGGGGCGATCCCTCCGGCCACCGCGTTTCGGGGCGTCGAGATCCACAAGGATGGAGAGCGCACCTATCGGCTGGTCGAGGGGAGTTTCACCACCTGCCGCATCTGCCAGCCTGAACCCGGTGGAGTTGATTGGGAGGTCCGGGCCAAGGAGGTGGTGCTCGAGCAGGACGAGTATCTCGAGGCGAAATGGGCGTCGTTCTGGGTCCGCGGCCTGCCGTCGCTCGTCGCCCCCTATCTCCTCTACCCTCTCGGGCCGAGGCGGACGGGTTTCCTGATCCCGCGGGTCGGCTACAGTAACAGGGATGGCGTCACCTACAAGCAGCCCTTCTTCTGGGCCATCGATGAATCCCAGGACCTCACCATTACCGGTGTCTACCGTGGCAGGCGCGGCTTCGAGGGGGAGGCCAACTACCGGTATATCCTGGGGCCCGAGGCGAGGGGATGGATCGATGCCAGGATAATCCAGGATCGGCTGAATGCGCCAGGAGACGAGCTGCGCGGCACTATCTATGCCCAACACGATCAGCAATTCAATCCGGAGCTCAGCCTGAAGGCCGACATCAACTACGTCAGCGACCGGACCATCCAGCGGGAGTTCGCCGAGACCCCGCCTGCGTTGAGGACGGCGAGCTTCAGCAACTCAAGAGTGTTTCTCGCTCAACTGTGGCAGAATTACGGCCTGCAGCTCATGGCGGATCACTCCCGGGCCCTGACCACCGACACCAGCGATAGCCGCCTCAGCCGTCTGCCGGAGTTGAGTTTTTCGGCATTTCCCCAGCGCCTGTTCGGCTTGCCGGTCCTTCTGGAGATGAACCTGTCCGGTGTCTACCTGGAACGTAAAGAGGTCCCGGACGGTGGCCGCGCGGATCTGTCGCCGAAGCTCTCCGCCCCGTTGCGCCTGCTTCCCTGGGCGACGATGACCCCCTCGGTCGGCTTCCGTGAGACCGCGTACACGAAGCGTGGAGATGGAGAGGAGAGTGGGATCACCCGCGAACTCTTTGAGGCTCGGGACTCCCTGGAGGCTCGATTCTTCAGGAGGTTTGAGGTCGGGGGCACCCGTGTCGATCGGCTGATTCACCTGGTGGAGCCGCGGGTGAGCTACTGGTACATCAATCCGGTCGATCAGGAAGGGCTCCCACAGTTCGACAGCATCGATTTTATCAGCCCCCAGAACAGGGTCACCTATTCGCTGAACAACCGCCTGTTGGCCAAGATCAAAGAGTCCGATGGCTCCGTCCGGACCAACGAAGTCTTCTCCCTTTCGCTGAGCCAGAGTTACAACCTGAACCCCCAAGAGCGGACATTCTCCGATATCTATCTGAACGCCCTGACCCCGGAGCGGATCGACCAGGCGGTCCGTGAGCCGACAACGATCCCGATCCTGCGCAATGGGCTCTCCACAGGGTTCTCGCGGGTTCAGGAGCGCCGCTTTTCGAACCTGGTGGCCGATCTCAGCGCTTCCCCCATTCAGAATCTCGCGTTCTATGGAGTCGTCGCCATCAACACCGAGGAGGATCGGGTTGATGGGATCGAGGCGGGGGTACGGGTTGCCTATCCCGAGTACGGGCGGGTGGAGCTGGCCCACAGTTTCATCCGCGGTGGGGAGACTATGGGCCTTCCTGGCCCGTTCAGCGATCGCGAGACCTCCGGGGTGGTGGGCCGCCTTCTTCTCACGCCGATCAAGAACCTCGCGATCAACTACCTCGGCCGTTACGATTCTCTCAGGGATGTCAGCCTGGAAAACAATGTGGTCGTCACCTATGCCACCTGTTGCTGGATGATCGGCGTCCATTTCATCAATCTGTCGGAAATCCCCGGGGTGAGGGCGTCAGAGAACAGCGTCAACTTATTTTTCGAACTGCTGACCGGCGGGGTGGCGCCGCCTCCGGAGCGTGGAGCACGCTACTTGCGGCGTTGAGATCGGTTGACCGAAATCCATGCCGCAGGTAGAATAGCCACTACCTGAATGCAGAAGGCGACTGTCCACGCTCATCGCGCCTTCGAGGAGGACGCATGTACTATCCGGTGTTTCGCCCAAGGCGCTTGCGCCAGAATGAGACCCTCCGCCGGTTGGTTCGGGAGACCCACCTGCATGTCGAAGATCTGATCCAGCCCCTCTTTGTCGTCCACGGACGGGGAGTGCGTCAGGAGATCTCCTCGATGCCGGGTTGCTACCACCTCTCGGTGGATGAGCTGGCCAAGGAGGCGAAAGAGGTCGCCGCGATCGGTATCCCGGGGATCATTCTCTTTGGCCTGCCCGCCGCGAAAGATGCGGTTGGCTCCGAGGCCTACGCCGAAGATGGGATCATCCAGCAGGCGGTCAAGGCGGTGAAGGACACCGTGTCGGACCTGCTGGTGATCACGGACGTCTGCTTATGCGAATACACCAGTCACGGCCACTGCGGCGTCGTGGAGCGGGGTCAGGTCAAGAACGATCCCACCCTGGAGTTGCTGGCCAGGACGGCGCTCTCCCATGCTGAGGCGGGCGCTGACCTGGTGGCGCCCTCAGATATGATGGACGGCCGAGTGGCGGCCATCCGCGAGGCGCTCGACGAGGAGGGGTTCGAGGAGACGCCGATCATGGCCTATTCGGCCAAGTACGCCAGCGCCTTCTACGGCCCGTTCCGCGAGGCGGCCGAATCGGCTCCACAGTTCGGGGACAGGCGGTCGTATCAGATGGACCCGGCGAACGGCGATGAGGCGCTTCGTGAGGTCGGGCTCGACCTGGAAGAAGGAGCGGACATCGTGATGGTGAAGCCGGCGCTCCCGTACCTGGATATCCTCTGGCGGGTGAAACAGGAGTTCGGCGGCCCTGTGGCAGCCTACCACGTCAGCGGGGAGTACGCCATGCTGAAGGCGGCTGGGCGGCTCGGTTGGATCGATGAAGAGCGGGTGCTGATGGAGACTCTGACCTCGATCAAGCGGGCTGGAGCCGACCTGATCCTGACCTACTCCGCGAGAGAGGCCGCGCGCCTCCTGGAAAACAGACCGTGACCGGTCCTCGCTCGAAAGCGCTCTTTGAGGAGGCAAAGCGACTCATGCCGGGAGGCGTGAACAGCCCGGTGCGGGCCTTCCTCGCCGTGGGTGGGGATCCCCTGGTGATCGAGCGGGCGTCGGGCTGCCACATCTATGATGTCGATGGCAATGTCTACATCGACTATGTTGGATCGTGGGGTCCGATGATCGTCGGCCATGCCCACCCCGCTGTGGTGAAGGCGATCCAGGAGGCGGCGGCGCAGGGGGTCAGCTACGGCGCCCCCACCCCCTGGGGGGTCGAGTTGGCCAGGATGGTGGTCGAGGCGGTCCCCTCGATCGAGATGGTCCGGTTCGTCAACTCCGGCACCGAGGCGACCATGAGCGCGATCCGGCTGGCGCGGGGCGTCACCGGTCGCAGTCGGATCGTAAAGTTCGAAGGATGCTATCACGGGCACGCCGACAGCCTCCTGGTCAAGGCCGGCTCCGGTGCCATGACCTTCGGCATTCCGGACAGCCTCGGCGTCCCGCCAGACCTCGCCCGCCAGACGATCACGCTTCCGTACAACGACAGCGACGCCGTTCGCGCGGCCTTCCAGGCGGTGGGCTGTGAGATCGCCTGCGTGATCGTGGAGCCGGTCGCGGGCAACATGGGTGTGGTCCCGCCGAAGCCGGGATTTCTGGAGGCGGTGCGGGAGATCACCTCGGCCTATCAATCCCTCCTGATCTTCGACGAGGTGATTACCGGGTTCCGGCTGGGCAGGGGCGGCGCCCAGGCCTTGTACGGCATCAGGCCCGATCTGACCTGTCTCGGGAAGATCATCGGCGGCGGGCTGCCGGTCGGGGCCTACGGGGGTTCCCGATCGATCATGGAGCAGGTGGCGCCGTTGGGCCAAGTCTATCAGGCCGGGACGCTCTCCGGGAATCCCCTCGCCATGAGGGCTGGCATCGAGACCCTTCGCCTCCTTGAAGAGCCTGGGTTCTACGAACGACTGGAGGCCAAGGCGAAACTCGTGGAAGAAGGGCTTCGCGAGTTGGCGGCGCAGTCGAGAATCGCGCTGCAGTGTCAGCGCGTCGGGTCGATGTTTACCGGGTTCTTCACCCCGCAGGCGGTCATCGACTGTGAGACCGCTCGGGCTGCCGATACCGGTCGGTACGCCGCCTTTTTCCGGGCAATGCTCGATGGCGGGGTGAACCTCGCCCCCTCCCAGTTCGAGGCAGGCTTTCTTTCTGATGCCCACTCCACCGCCGAGATCGAAGCGACCCTCCTGGCGGCAAAGGCCGCCTTCGCAGCGCTGCGTAGCCGTTAGAAGCTCTCCCGGTCGGACCCCCGCCACCCCTATGGCTTGAGAACCGGCCCTCCATTTCGGGGTCGAGTACGCGTGACGCTCTTTCGTCGGGAGAATTGTCACCGACGGCTGTTGCGTGGCCGAACAGACAAAGGGCAACCGACTGATGAGTGATGAATAGCCTCTTCCGATGCCGGTTGTTATTCGTGGTCATATCGTCGCTCGCCGTGGGGTATATCGTGCACGATCTCGCCTCCGCCATGGCGTTGCGGTTTCGACCGATCCCCGCCGACGCGACCTCAACCGTGGGCGCCGTCTTCGCGGCAGGCTCAGAAGGGGGAAGTCGTGCATCGGCCCGTTCGAACTACCTGTGGAAGTGCGCCACCTGTCACGGCGATCGCGGGAGGGGTGATGGGTGGACCGCATGGCTTTTTCGTCTCAAGGCGGGTGACTTCACCAATCCGTCCTCCACTCAGGCCCTCTCCGACGACTCCCTCTTTCAGATCATCAAGCACGGAGGGGCGAGCCTTGGAAAGCCGGGAATGCCCTCCTGGGGCCATGAGCTCACTGACCAGGAGATCCGTGAGCTCGTCATCTACATCCGAAGCCTCGCCCCGCCACCCAAGCAACCTCAACCCAGGGGATCGGCCCACTAGTGCCGTTCGAACTTTATCCGCCAAACGAAAAGATGACGCGCGGCCATCTGGATCGGCCGTCGCATAATTGTGCCATAGGTCCGAACAAGTTGGAACGGCACCAGGCGCAGCGATATATTATGCCGTATGCCAGGAGACCGGTGTGGTGCCTCAGGCAGGGAAACAGGCGATCATAGATGAGAAATGATGCTGTCTTCACGGCGCTGCTGGTCTCGGTGTTCCTGTCTCTTGGCTGTCTGGGTCTCGTGACCCACGAAATGTGGCGAGACGAACTCCAGGCATGGCTCATCGGGAGAGACAGTCCGTCTCTTAGGGACCTCTTCGCCAACTACAGATACGAAAGCCATCCCGGAGTGTGGTTTGCGATTCTGTATCTGCTGACCAGGTTCACGCGTAATCCGGCAGCGATGCAGGTTTCTCATCTGATTATTGCCGCCGCCGTCATCTTCATCTTCGCAAGATTCTCACCTTTCACGAACGCCCAGAAGGTCTTATTCTCCTTCGGGTACTTCCCCTTTTACGAATATGCAGTGATCAGTAGAAATTATGCGATAGGGATCTTGTGCATTTTTTCCTTCTGTGCGTTATTTCAGACACGCACGAAGCGTTACCTTTTCCTCTCGTCCATTCTTTTCGTGTTGGCCAATACGAGCGTGTACGGTCTGATTCTGGCCATGTGTTTCGGGTTGACATTGCTATTTGAATGCATGATCGACGGAGGAATGCGGAGATCCTTACCCGCGAGGAAATCGGATCTCATCATCAGTGTCCTTGTGTTCGCTCTGGGCATTGTGACCTCCATCGCGCAGATTCTACCACCAGCGGACCGAGCTGTTGTGGGCACCTGGGTCACGCGGCCCGATAGATTCAGTGTGGTGAAGACGCTCATGACCGTTTGGATGAGTTACATTCCGATACCAAGCCTTTCGAGCTATCAGTTCTGGAATACCAACATCCTCCTGGACGGTTCGCTGGGATCACAAATGAACATTTGTGCGGGCATTTCTCTCGGGCTTCTGGCAATCTCGGTTGGACTGTTCGTCCGTAAACCGGTTGTGTTGTTCTTATACCTTTCCGGAACCCTTGGCCTTCTGGCTTTTATATATGCCGTGGTCTTCGGAAAGTTGGCACATCATGGACACTTATTTATCCTGTTTGTCGCCTCGTTGTGGATTTCACAGTACTACACGGAAACACGGCTCGTTCATGGATTGGCAACAACGATTGCCGAAGCCGCCGATCGGGTTGGAAAGAAGTTCGTCATGGTGATGCTGTACGCTGATCTCGCTGCGGGACTCATTGCATTCGGCACGGACGTGTTGCATCCCTTCTCTGCGAGTAAAGAGGCTTCCAGATTCATCGCGAGCCGACAGTCAGGGGATATGCTCATCGCGGGAAGCAGAGATTCTCCAGTCTCCCCTCTATCGGCTTACCTGAACAGCAAAATTTACTACCCCGAAAGTGACAGATTTGGTAGCTTCATCGTCTGGAACAGAAAGCGGAAGAGGCTGGATGCCCCTGAAGTTCTGGAAAAGGTGGGTCAACTCATCACACACGAGAAAAAGGATGTTCTGTTGGTCTTGAACTATAGACTTCTCGCTCATAGACCTGACCTGACCATTTCTAAACTGTCGGAGTTCAGCCATAGCATCATTCCCGATGAAACCTACTATCTGTATCTGGTGCAACGCAAAAGTACCTGAGGCCGTCTTTCCAGCCTTGGTGAGATCGGGCTTACATCCTCGGCATGAGATGCCGCCGCCCACCAGGTTCCAGGGAGATGGGTCCTCTGCGCCGTTGCGAGGCTCCGATGGCTAGATCGGATAGGGTGCCCGGGCAAGGAGAGGAACAGTCCTGTGGATTGCAGATGGACATTCCGCCGCCCCCTGAGTTGACCATCTCGGTTGTCATCCCGGTGTACAACGGGGGGGCGAACTTCCGCCGATGCCTGTCGAGCGTAGCCGAAGCCGTGCCTCCTCCCACTGAAGTCATTGTCGTGTCTGATGGCGACACGGACGGCTCCTGGCGTCTGGCGGAGGCATCTGGCGCGCAGGTGCTCAGGGAGCCCGCATCAAGGGGGCCCGCCAGGGCCCGTAATCTCGGGGGGCTTGCCGCCAGGGGCGAGATCCTCTTTTTCGTTGATGCCGATGTGACCATTCCCCGTGACGCCGTGGGTCGGGTTGCGGCCGCCTTCAGGGGTGAGCCGGGCCTGGCTGCCGTGTTCGGGACGTATGATGACGAGCCGGCCGCCACGAATTTCCTGTCGCAGTACAAGAACCTCCTCCACCACTATGTTCACCAGACAGGCCGCGAGGAGGCGTCCACCTTCTGGGGCGCTTGCGGGGCCATCCGACGTGAGGTCTTCCTCGCATTGGGGGGGTTTGACGAAGGGTATCGCTGGCCTTCGATCGAAGATGTCGAGCTGGGCTATCGGCTGAAGCAGGCCGGGCATAGGATTCGACTCTGCAAGGCATTACAGGTCAAGCATCTGAAACGCTGGGGCGTCGCGTCGTTGCTGAAATCCGATTTCCTCCATCGCGCCATCCCCTGGACGGAGCTGATCCTACGGGACCACGGATTCATCGATGATCTCAATCTGCGACACTCCAGCCGTGTCAGCGTGCTATTGACCTGTGGGCTCCTGGGGGCCTTGGTCGGAGCGCGCTGGTGGCGCGGGTCGCTCGCGGTCGCCGCTGCGATCAGCCTGGCCCTTCTGGCACTCAATGCAGACCTTTACCTCTTCTTCCGGCGCAAACGCGGTCTGCGGTTCGCGCTGCAGGCCATCGCGTGGCATTGGTTGTACTATCTCTACAGCAGCATCGCGTTCGCCATCGGCGCAGTTCGCCACTTGTTCCACAGGAGGAGATCTCGCGGCGTGGGCCTCGCAAAAGCTCCGAGGCAGTGGTCCGACACGGAGAGCGGCCCGGAGTTGCGCTGATGGCGGAAAACCCCGTCGTCATCATCGGGGCCGGACCGGCCGGGCTCACGGCGGCATATGAGTTGACCAAGTTCAATCGCCGCCCGATCATCCTCGAGAAGCGGGAGATCGTGGGCGGACTCGCCCGCACGGAAAATTACAGGGGTTTCTACTTCGACATGGGGGGCCACCGCTTCTTCACCAAGGTGGAGGAGATCAAGAAGATATGGCGCGAGGTCCTCGGCGCCGACTTCCTCCGCCGCCCGCGGCTGTCCAGGATCTATTACAACGGCACATTCTTCGACTACCCGCTCAAGCCCCTCAATACGCTGACTGGCCTCGGTTTGTTCCAGAGCCTCCTCATCGCGCTCAGTTATGTTAGGTGGCACCTGTTCCCCTATCGGCGTGAGGACACGTTCGAGCAGTGGGTGACGAATCGGTTCGGCAAACGGCTATTCCTGTCCTTCTTCAAGACGTACACCGAGAAGGTCTGGGGCATCCCGTGCTCGGAGTTGAAGGCCGAATGGGCCGCCCAGCGCATCAAGGGTCTCTCCTTGAGGACGGCCTTGCTCAGCATGTTCATGAAGCCCAAGACGACGATCAGGACACTCATCCAGGAGTTCGACTATCCGCGTCTGGGTCCAGGGATGATGTGGACGGCGGTCAAGGATGAGGTCGAGCGGCGTGAAGGCGTCGTTCGGTTGAACTGCGAGGTGGTCAGGATCCACAGGACGGGAAACCGCATCGACAGCGTGGTCATCTCATGCAACGGACGGGAGGAGGTTGTCCGGGGCACGGACTTCATTTCCAGCATGCCTCTCACGGAGTTCATCAAGCGGCTCGACCCCCCACCACCGCCGGAGGTGTTGCGGGCCGCGGAGAAGCTGAGGTATCGGGACTTCCTGACCGTCTGTCTCCTCATCGATGTGCCGGACCTTTTCCCGGACAACTGGATCTACATTCACACGCCTGACGTCAAGGTCGGCCGGATTCAGAACTACAAGAACTGGAGCCCCGACATGGTCCCAGATCGCGCCAAGACCAGCCTCGGCCTGGAATACTTCTGCGCAGAGGGCGACGCGTTGTGGAACATGCCCGATGCCGAGCTTGTCGAGTTGGGAAAGCGGGAGGTGGATCGCATCGGCCTGGCGCGTTATGCCGACATCGAGGACGGCTGTGTCGTCCGCGTCCCAAAAGCCTATCCGGTGTACGACTCCGACTACCGGGACTTCCTCAACATTGTCAGGGAATTCGTGGACCCCCTTGAGAACTTCCAGACCATCGGCCGAAACGGGCTGCATCGGTACAATAACCAGGACCACGCGATGCTCACGGGGATGCTGGCGGTTCGCAACCTGATCCTCGGCGAACGCAACGACCTCTGGAGCGTCAACACCGACCGTGACTACCACGAAGAGATCACCGCCGAGACCGAGGTTGAGGCTCAAGAGGTGGAGAAGGTGCTCCAGGCGGCGCTCACCCGGGTGTTCTTAAAGCTTTACCGGGTGGCCTTCGGCCTTTCACTGGGAGTGGCGGCTGGAGGGCTCTTGTTCTTGGCAACCCTCGCCCTCCTGCTGAAGGGGGGTGACGTGGTGGGCCCACACCTGGAGTTGCTCGACCAATACCTCCCAGGGTACAGCGTGAGCGTGTCGGGGAGCGTACTCGGCTTCGCCTATGGGTTCGTTGCTGGCTTCATCGGGGGCTGGGGATTTGCGTTCCTGAGGAACGCCGCGATGGTTCTCTACATGGCATTCATCCACAGACGGGCCGAAGTGCACTTCTTGCGGAGATTCCTGGAGTACCTCTAGTAGGAGAGACCCGACCATGGCGGAGGATCAAAAGGCCCTCGAAGAAATCGTGCTCACCAGACTGCTGCGCCTGAACGCAATGGTTCAAGGCATCGTCACGGGGATCGTGGCAGGGCTCGGAGTCTTCATCGCCACAAACTGGCTCGTCCTCAAGGGGGGCGAGGTCGTGGGCCCGCATCTCTCTCTCCTGAGCCAGTTCTTCATTGGATATCGGGTAACGTTCGTGGGGAGCCTGATCGGGTTCGCGTACGCGTTTGTGTACGGGTTTGCCGGCGGATACTTCGTCGCGAGGATGTACAACTGGTTCGCGGACCGCAGGGAGGGCAAAGCCCGGGGTAATGTGTTAAATGCGGCTTCTGACCACGAGACGGAAGCGACTCTGCACCCCCATGCCCCCCCGCCTCCGGGCGGAGGTCTGTGACGCGCAGGCGATCCTCCAGGAGGCCATGGGCACCCCGGT
>JBGQJI010000013.1:0-29838 GCA_041498975.1 Methylomirabilis sp. (SeqCode) | reverse complement strand
GTGGTCTGGCGCCCCTCGGTGTTATCGGCTTCGTTCCACGGACGCGATCTGTTCGCGCCGGTCGCCGCCTGGATTGCGAACGGAGCCCTTCCGGTCGACAAGCTTGAGGAGATCCCCGCATCATTCCGTCGCCTGGCCCACACAGCCAATGCCCCCTTCGCCGCCATCCGTCACCGGCAGGAGCCTCTCTTCGCGGTGCAATTCCACCCCGAAGTGGCCCATACCCACAGGGGGAAAGAGATTCTCGGGAACTTCCTATTCAAGGTCTGCGGCTGTGCGCCGAACTGGAGGATGCGTTCCTTCGCCGAGATCGCCGTCGAAAAGATCCGAAACGAAGTGGGGGATGGCCGGGTCCTCTGCGCCCTGAGCGGAGGCGTCGATTCTTCGGTCACCGCTCTGCTCGTGCACCGGGCGATCGGTCCCAGGCTGACCTGCGTTTTCGTCGATAACGGGCTTCTCCGGAAAGGGGAAGGACCCCAGGTCCAGCAGACCTTTGGCGAGCACCTGAGGCTGAACCTGATCTCGGTGGACGCAGAGGAGCGTTTCCTGACCCGACTTAAAGGGGTTGTCGAGCCGGAGGAGAAACGGAAGATCATTGGCGCCGAGTTCATCGTCGTCTTCGAGGAAGAATCGCGGAGGCTGGGACGATTCGAGTACCTGGCGCAGGGCACGCTGTACCCGGACGTTATCGAGAGCGTGTCGGTCCAGGGTCCTTCCGTCACCATCAAATCCCACCACAACGTCGGCGGCCTGCCGGAGCAGTTCGATTTCCGATTGATCGAGCCGCTGCGGGAGTTGTTCAAAGATGAGGTGCGAGAGTTGGGCAAGGAGCTGGGCCTGTCGGATGCTATCCTCTGGCGCCAGCCGTTCCCGGGGCCGGGCCTGGCGGTGCGGATCATCGGCGAAGTGATGAGGCCCCGGCTCGATCTGCTGCGAGAGGCCGATGCCATCGTCGAGGACGAGATCGTCAAGGCGAGGTTGGACCGCGAGCTGTGGCAGGCATTCGCGGTCCTGCTGCCGATCAAGACCGTGGGGGTCATGGGCGATGAGCGGACCTATGAGCATGTCATCGCCGTCAGGGCCGTCACCAGCCTCGACGGAATGACCGCGGACTGGGCCCGCCTTCCCTACGACTTGCTGCAGGCGATGGGCAGCCGGATCGTCAGCGAAGTCAAGGGGGTCAATCGGGTCGTCTACGACATCTCCTCGAAACCCCCGAGCACCATCGAGTGGGAGTGACCTACGACTGGGGATCCGGTGAGCCTTGACGAGTATCTTGCTGGCGAAGGTATCGATGCTGAGCTGATTTCGCTGGGCAGAGAGACGACGACGGCAAAGATGGCGGCGGAGGCGCTCGAGGTCCCGATCGAGGTCGTCATCAAGTCGATCCTGTTTCAGGCGAAGAACGGGGCGCTCGTGTTGGTCGTCGCGCAGGGGACCGGCAGGGTTGACACCAAGAAGCTGGCACAGGTCACCGGGATCGACGGCTGGCGGCTGGCCAAGCCCGATATCGTGCTGAACGCCACCGGCTACCCGGCCGGCGGGACGCCGCCGGTGGGGCTCAAGCAGAGGATCCGGGTGATCGTCGATGCGAAGGCAGCCGCGCTTCCAGAAGCCTACGCAGGCGGCGGCAGTCACACTGTGATGCTCCGGATCAAGCCGGCTGATATCATCCGGATCAATGATGCCGAAATCCACGATGTCCTTATTTAGAAAATAGGGCATAGGGTGGAGGGTATAGGGTAAAGGCGGATGGCAAGACCCTACTAAACCCTGTACCCTAAACCCTACACCCTGGTTTTATCGGAGGAATGATGCATCATTCCGATTTTGTCCATCTGCACGTGCATAGTCAGTACAGCCTGCTGGACGGGGCATGTGCGCTCGAGACGTTGGTGGGGAAGGCCAAAGAGCACCGGATGCCGGCTCTGGCGATCACCGATCACGGCAACCTCTTCGGCGCGATCGACTTTTACACCCTGGCGATGAAGGAGGGCGTCAAGCCGATCATCGGCTGCGAGATGTACATCGCTCCGGGCAGCCGGTTCGAGAAATCGAATCAGGACAGCGGCTACGAGGGCGCCAGCCACATCACCCTTCTCGCCAGAGACCACGCGGGCTACAAGAATCTCATCAAACTGGTCTCGGCTGGCTATCTGGAGGGGTTCTACTATAAGCCCCGGATCGACAGGGAGCTCTTTGCCCAGCACAGTCGGGGATTGATCGCCCTCTCCGGCTGCCTCAACTGCGAGGTGGCCAAGGCATTGCTGGATGGCGACGAGGGTCGCGCCAAGGAGATCGCCGGCTGGTACGTAGAGGTGCTCGGGCGCGAGAACTACTTTTTGGAGGTCCAGGATCACGGGATGGCTGAGCAGAAACGGGTCAACGACGGGATCCTCCGGCTCGCCAGGGCCCTCGAGCTGCCGATCGTCGGGACCAACGACCTTCACTACCCCGCCAAGGAGGACGCCCGCGCCCATGAGGTCCTGCTGTGTATTCAGACCGGGAAGACGATCAAGGACAAGGATCGGTGGCGCTTCTCCACCGACCAGTTCTACTTCAAATCGGCGGAAGAGATGAAGCAGGTCTTCGCCGACCTGCCAGAGGCGATCAAGAACACCATCGCCGTGGCCGAGCGATGCAATCTCCAGCTCCAGTTCGGCCAGCTCCACCTGCCGAAGTATCAGGTGCCTGAAGGGCACACGCTGGGGACCTATCTGGAACAACTGGCCTGGGAGGGACTGAGGCGCCGATATCCAGAGGCCAATGCAGAGGTGGAGGCCCGCCTCAAATACGAGCTGGGTGTCATCGAAAAGACCGGCTTCGCCGGGTACTTCCTAGTTGTCTGGGACTTCATCAAATTCGCCAAGGATCGGGGGATCTCTGTGGGCCCGGGCCGGGGTTCTGCAGCCGCCTCTCTGGTGGCCTACTGCCTTGGCATCACCAACATTGATCCCCTGAGGTACGGGTTGATCTTTGAGCGGTTCCTGAATCCCGAGCGGATCAGCATGCCGGACATGGACATCGACTTCAGCGACGACCGGCGGGACGAGGTGATCGACTATGTGAGCAGGAAATACGGCGCTGACAATGTGGCGCAGATCATCACCTTCGGGACGATGGGGGCCAAGGCGGTCATCCGCGATGTCGGTCGCGGCCTCGGCATGCCCTATTCCGATGTGGACAAGATCGCCAAGCTGGTCCCGAACCGGTTGAACATCAGCCTCGAGGAGGCGCTCGCCGAGAGCTCGCCGCTGGCTGAGGCAGTCCGAAGCCGGCCGGAGGTAGAGGAACTGTGGCGGGTCGCCAAGTCGTTGGAGGGGCTGACGCGCCACGCCTCAACCCACGCCGCGGGTGTCGTGATCTCGGGCGAGCCGCTGATCGAACACGTCCCCCTCTATCGAGATCCGAAGGCGGGCAGCAAGCCGACGACCCAGTATGCCATGGGGGCCATCGAGAAGATCGGGCTGTTGAAGATGGACTTCCTGGGCCTCCGGACTCTGACGGTGATCGCCAACACCCTTGAATTGGTCGCCTCCGGTCATGGGAAGCGAATCAAGATCGAAGAGATCCCCCTCGACGACCCGGCGACCTTCAGCCTCTTAGGCGAGGCGCGGACCTTCGGTGTATTTCAACTGGAATCGTCGGGGATGCGGGATTTGCTGCACCGCCTGAGGCCCGAGCGATTGGAGGACATCATCGCGCTTGTGGCGCTCTATCGTCCCGGACCGATGGTCATGATCGATGACTTCATCAATCGCAAGCATGGCAAGGTCAAGCTCAGCTACGACCACCCGTTGATGGAGGCGCTCCTCAAAGACACCTATGGGGTCATGGTGTACCAGGAACAGGTGATGCGGATCGCCTCGGAGCTGGCCGGGTTCTCGATGGGTGAGGCCGACGTGCTTCGCAAAGCAATGGGGAAGAAGAACCCCGAGATGATGGACCGGCAGCGGAAGAAGTTCATCGACGGGGCGAAGGCGAAGGGGCTCACGGCGCGGACGGCGGAGAAGATCTTCGACAAGATGGCCCCCTTCGCCGGGTACGCTTTCAACAAGCCCCACGCGACCGCCTACGCCCTCCTGGCCTATCAGACCGCCTACCTCAAGGCCCATCACGCGGTGGAGTTTATGGCCGCTCTCTTGACCTCGGAAATGGCCGACACCGACAAGATCGTCAAGTACATCGACGAATGTCGCCAGATGGGGATCACCGTCCTGCCGCCGGACGTCAACGAGTCAGGCAGCAGCTTTGCGGTGGTGGGGGAGAAGATCCGATTCGGACTGGTCGCCATCAAGAATGTCGGCGAGGCGGCCATCCAGTCGATCCTGGCCACGCGGCGTGACAAAGGCCCCTTCCCCTCCATCTTCGACTTTTGCGAGCGGGTAGACCTGCGACTGGTGAACAAACGGGTCATCGAGAGCCTGATCAAGTGTGGGGCCCTTGATTCCCTCGGGGCGGCGAGAGCCCAGCTCATGGCCGTGGTGGATAAGGCCATGGAAGCAGCGGCCAGCGTGCAGCGGGAGCGGATTCAGGGCCAGGGCTCACTCCTGGACGTCATGGAGCCGGGGCGGGGTCTGGGCCGTCATGAGCCGGCGCTGCCGGCTACCCCGGAGTGGTCCCCGAGCCAGCGCCTGGCCGCAGAGAAAGAAACGCTGGGCTTTTACGTGACCGGCCACCCGCTGGCCGATTATCGTGAGATCATCGCCAGGCAGGCCGCCATCACCACCGATCGCCTCTCTGCCTGCCAGGACAAAGAGGCCATCAAGCTGTGTGCCATCGTCACCGCCGTCAAGGAGATCGCCACAAAGAATGGAGAGCGAATGGCCTTTGTGACGCTCGAGGACCTGTCCGGGACGGTGGAGGCGATCGCCTTCCCCGAACTGTACAAGGCGAGCCTGCTCCATCTCGTCAAGGACGCGGCCGTCCTGGTGAAGGGGCAGGTCGATGTGGGGGAAGAGGTGGTCAAGCTGCTCTTGACGGAGGTCAGGCCCCTGTCGAGTCTCGGGCGGAACGGCGCCTCGGTGGTGGAGATCACGCTAGATGAGGCGCGGCTTTCCATTGAGCGACTGGAGGAGCTGAAGAGTGTGCTGTCCAGATTCCCGGGACCCGCATCTCTTAGGCTCCACCTGAATCTTGCTTCCGGAGGCCAGGTCACGATTGCCGCCTCGCCCGGGATGACCGTGGCGTCAAACGAGTCGCTGAAACAAGAGGTGGAAGCCTTGCTGGGTCCCGGCACGGTGGGTATCGTGTGATCTCGGGAGGGACGCCATGGCTGCCTTCGCATTGGAGTTCGAACGGCCCATCGTCAAGTTAGAAGACAAGATCGTGGAGCTGAGACGGCTCTCCGAGGTTCAGAAGGTGGATTTCTCCAAGGAGATCGCCGACCTGGAGAGCAAGGTGGTGAAACTCCGCGAGGAGGTTTTCTCTCAGCTGACTCCCTGGCAACGCTGCCAGATCGCCCGCCACCCGAACCGCCCATACACCCTCGATTACATCCGGATGCTGATGACCGACTTCGTCGAGCTGCACGGCGATAGAGCGTTCGGTGATGACAAGGCGGTCGTCGGGGGCCTTGCCCGCCTTGACGGAATGCCACTCGTGGTCATCGGCCACCAGAAGGGGCGGGACACCAAGGAGAAGATCGCCAGGAACTTCGCCATGGCCAACCCGGAAGGATACCGGAAGGCGCTGCGACTGATGAACCTAGCGGAAAGGTTCAAGAAGCCGGTCCTGACGTTGGTGGACACGCCCGGCGCCTATCCGGGGATCGGCGCGGAGGAACGGGGCCAGGCTGAGGCGATCGCCCGTAACCTCCGTGAAATGTCGGAGCTCAGGACGCCGATAGTGGTCGTGGTCACCGGCGAAGGGGGTTCGGGTGGCGCCTTAGGGATCGCGGTGGGCGACTGCATCCTGATGCTCGAGTATGCGATCTACTCGGTCATCTCGCCGGAAGGGTGCGCATCCATCCTCTGGCGCGATCCGGCGAAGGCGCCGGATGCGGCCTCTGCCCTCGGACTGACCCCCGAGACGCTGAAACGCCTCAGCCTGATCGACGAGATCATTCCGGAGCCGACGGGTGGGGCCCACAGGAATCACCAGGAGATGGCCATGACGCTGAAGGGGTGCCTTGTCAAGGAGTTCTCAAGGTTGAGGCAGATCCCTCCAGACGAATTGCTGGAGCGCCGCTACGAGAAATTCCGTCGAATGGGCGTGTTCGAAGAAGGCTGATGCCGTCTACCGGCGCCGCACGCCTCAGGGTGATGCGTCCTCGCAATTGCTAACCTCCCGGTTCATCCACAAGTGGTCTCTCGCACCCAGGCACTATGCAGGAGCAACATGCCCCTCAGCGGGCGGTCTGCTCCATGATCCAGCGGATCGGGACGATATATGCCCGAATCGCCAGGAGGAGCAGATGCAGGCCGGCAAGGATGAGCGAGCCCACCGCCGCCCGCCCGGACCTTCGCCGGTTGATGCCAAATACGAACCACTGGAAGGCGCCTAAGAGCGCGAAGATGTCGCCTGCCCGGTGTCCTTGAGCGAGAAGGATGGGCGGGTCGGCGGCGGTCCGGACGTTCAGAGTGTGAACAATCTGGTAGATGTACCAGGCGGCGCTGGCGATATACCCGATGACGAGTGGCGCCGCCAAGCGTTCGGCGAGAAGGATCAACCGATCGGGGAGCGTCACGCGTCTGGCTCTCAGTCGGCGGGGATTGAAGGGGCCCTGTCAGGGCCGGTGGCGTATTCGCCAAGGATCTTGGGAAGGTGAGTAGCGAACACAGAGCGGGGCAGGACCCGATCGCATCCGGCTATGGTGGCCTTGACCTTGAGGTCTGCCTGGACGTGAGACAGAAAGCCGACGATCGGAATGTGACGAAGGTCAGCGTCTTCTTTGATCTGGCCAATGGTTTCGATCGGGTTACATCGCGTGGAGTTGAGATCAAAAATCACGAGCGCCGGCTTTTCTGATAGGGCTCGGGCGATCACCTCATCCTGGCTTCCAGCGAACAGGAGCGGAACTCCAAGCTGGCGCGCCACCTCGGTGATTTTGCTGGCGAAGAAGAGGTCGTCTACTGCGACTAACACTGCCTGGTTCATAGCCCTACTGAGGCATCAAGGCTCAAATACAAAGGCGACACTCGGCCTGTCTTTGCCTCTTCTATCATGGGAGGATGGGCAAGTCAAACCAGTTTGCCCCCGACGAGGCGGCAGAGCGCCACGATGGCGATCAACATGTTCCCCCTTCACCTCTCTCGAGCATCACCTTCCCTCGGCGAACACCTATCTTGTGGTCAACTCGTTTGCTTGCCGAACACGAGCTTTCGGTCGAGGACTGGTTCGGCGGCGCGAACCGGAAGCGGACGCAGAGGGTCCCACCATAGACCTACAAAGCGAAGCGGGAGATAATAGATGACACGTCCGCCCGCCCCGCTGAGTTCGTGGGGAAGGCCAAGGCACTTGCGGGAGTGTCAGCACCCGCTCGGGGCCCCCCCGCGAACCCTACCAAGAGGGGCGGGCCGCCGCCCCTCATCGGACTCTCCCCCGGACTATGCGGCCAGGGCTCACGTGTCGCCTCATTCATGATCCGCACAGTATAACGTCGTCTCGGAGGCTTGGCGAGCAGGAGCCCTCTCGCCAAGCACTTTGTAGATCCCGACGGGCTCTGCCCTGCCCTTCACGGTGACCAGGCCGATCCATTCCGTTTCGAAGAGATCATTGATCTCCTCGAATGTGGTGTGGCTGATCAGGAGGCCGGCCTGATACTCCTTCGTCAGGCCTTGGAGCCTCGACGCGATGTTGACGGTGTCGCCGATCGCCGTATACCCCATCCGCTCCGGCGAGCCGATGTTGCCCACGATCGCCCAGCCGGTGTTGATCCCGATGCCGACGCTGAGTGGCGCCTTGCCCTGAGCCTCGATCCCGGCAGAGAATGCCGCGGTCTCGCGCAGCATGTCCAGGGCGCATCGGACCGCGCGGATCGGGTCATCCTGGCGGGCCACCGGGGCGCCCCAGAACGCCATGATGGCGTCCCCGATGTACTTGTCAAGGGTACCGCCGTGGCTGAGTATGGGGCCGGAAATACGCGTGAAGAACCGGTTCAAAAGGTCGACGACCTCTTCCGGCGAGCTCTGTTCGGACAGCGTGGTGAAGCCCCGGATGTCGCAGAACGCGACCGTGATCCGCCGTCGTATCCCTCCCAGTTCGACCTCGTCCCCCCGCTCCAGGATCTCCCGGGCCACCTCGACACTCACATAGCGCTCCAGGCTTCTCCTCGCGACCGCCTTGAGCCGCTCCTCTCGAACGAAGCGATAGATGCCGGTGCACGCGAGCGCCAGCGGGATTGTGGCCGCTGGCGCCACGAGGTTCAGCCAGTAGCCCTTGGTCAGGAACAGCCCGATCACGCACGCCGCGTACGCAAGCGCAAGGGTGGCGCAGAGGATGATTCCCCAGCGAGCCCGAAGGGCCGCGGCGGCGGTTCCAACCGCCCCACCCAGGGCCAGCAGGATGGCGACATTGATCCAGGGGGCAGCCCTGGTCAGATACCGGCCGGTCAAGGCCGTGTCGATGGCGTTGGCATGGACCTCGACTCCGGCCATCAGCTCGTTGCTGTACAGTGGGCTGAAAAACGGGGTGACAAAACTATCCATGAGCGTTGAACTCACCGCGCCCACTAGCACGATCTTGTCCCGGAACGTGTCGGGCGGGACATCTCCTCGCAGCACCTTGTGATAGGAAATCTGCCGGAAGGTACGAGGCGGACCGACATAGTTGATCAGAAAGGTGTTGTCCCTATCCGACGGAATCATCGGGCCATCCGTGCCCTGCCTCATCCCCAGGGGTGTCATAACGAGTGGAGCGGGGCTCGCGCGTTCCAGGACAACCAGGCCGAACGACCGGAAGACCTGATCGTGGTAGAGCTTCATCGGGGCGACCCTCCTGACCACTCCATCGCGGTCCAGGGGCAGGCCCACGAAGCCGAAGCCGGGGGAGGCCGTGCGAAGTACGGGGATCGGCGCGATCGGGGATTCGATGACGAACTGGGCTTCCTTGATGAGGGAGAAGTGGCTGGCCCAGACCACGTTCCCCGCGAATCTGGCCGCCTCGGCGAGCAGCCTATCCTGACGGGGATCGCTTGGCTGGGTGAACAGAAAATCCAGGCCGACCACCCTGGCCTCCCGCAGCCGATCAAGCAAGCGGGCATGGTATTCCCGAGGCCACGGCCAGGAGGATCCCAGCGCTTGCAGCGATTCGTAGTCCACGCCGACGATGATGATCTGGGGGGAGGGGACATGAGGGCCACGGAGGAGAAAGAGCAGATCAAGCGCTTTCAATTCCAGGCGCTCGAAAGTCCCGGTAGCGGCGAGAAGACCCGCGGCGACCGCAGCTGCGGCGCCCAGGGCGGCCCCGCCGGCCCGATGACGTCGGCCAGCCGGCCTGCCGCGCCCGAAAATGGGGCCGGTACCCCCCTTAGAGCGGAGCGGCCACACAGACCGGCCTGGTCCCTTCAAAGATGATGGCGATCACCTTGTGAGTCCTGTGTGAAGGAGCCCGACTCGATCGATGCTCCGGCAGGAGACGTGATCCGGGAAGTGGCGACAGGCTACACCCGCGGGAGGATCGCCCAAAACTCCCGGTTGAGTCTGATCTCCATCTCAACCTCGACCGACCCCTCGTCCAGGTGGCGCACCTCTACAAGGCTGGCGCCACGGATGAATCCTTCGAGTGTGGTGCGGACGGTGTCATTCTGGGTGGCGAGGTCTTTCACGCTGGTGCTGCTTGTCACGAGAACCCCGTTGGCCGCTTCCAGGAGGTTCCGATAGGCATCGGCCTTCGCCGCCCGTTCGGCCAGCAGGCGGGCCTGCGCTGCAGATGATGCTCCCTGCGGTCGAACGCCGCTTCCTCTGGCGCGGATGGTCGCCACAGTGCGGACGAGCTTCATGAGCTGCTGGCTCCATCCCGTCACCAGGCTGGGATCAACGGCCACGGGGGGAGTACACGGCTTTCCGCTCTGGCCGATGCTCTGGGTGGAGCGTTGCACGGTGCAGTTGACGCCCGCACTCCAGAAGTCCACGGTGCCCTCAACCACGGTCAGTTGGCTCCTTCCGTCGTCGGCGACCCTGACGTTCAACTCGGTCCCGCTGACGGCCGCTTTCGCCACCGGCGTTTCGAACTCGAGTGGATCGGGTTTCGCGGAGGTCTTCACCCAGACTTCTCCTAGCAGCATGCGGATGATCCGGACGATCCCCCCCCTTGTCGGTCGGGATCGAATGATAAACGTGGTTTGCTCATTCAGGGCGATCCGTGTTCCATCGTGGAACTCGATCACGGCCTGGCACCCCGCTTCGCTCTTTAGCTCGTCGCCCTCGAAGAGCGGAAGGATCGCGTTCCCCTTTACCCGGTCCTGCGTTCCGGCACCCCTGATGATGACCAGGCTCCCTCGGGCGTTCTTGACAACGCCGATCGTGTTGTCGAGGCGGGCGCCAGAGACATCGGTCGAGGTGAAGAGGAACAAGAGCCCTATCAGCAGGAGCGTGCTCACGCCTTGGCCTCCGATCCTGCTGGTTGCATGTTCCACTGTGGGGCTCCCTTCGGTCACCAGGCAGGTCGTCCCCCTGAAATGCGGTCCGACGGCCTCTCTAGGTCGCGTGTGCGCCGGAAGCGGCGGCGTATGCATGGCAGTGTGCACGCGGCCTCGAAGATGGCTTGCCTGCCAGGTGGGCTCTTACTATCACGGTTGTCCAGCTTTGTCAAACGGCCCTGGAAGTGATCATGACTTGCCAAGAACAACCCATTTCGCCCAGGAAGGACACACGCCAGGTTCCCCTCCCTTCATGGGAAGGAAGGGCGGGCCTTGCCAGAGGAACGCCCGCAATAGCTTGACATCTTGATGAGGGGTGTGGCACGCTTGGCTTGTCGTGGGGCTGGCCTGAGCAGCGAGCAGAAGGCGGCCTCGACAGATTCGATAGCCCACTCAAACAGGCAGCCGAAAGAGGAGGTGAGAATCTATGGCAACGCGCAAAGTGGCGGATTGTCGCCAGTTCCCGAGCGAGAAGAATTGCACGCTCACGGTCGCGGGCACGGAAGAGGAAGTGCTCACGGTCGCGGTCTGGCATGCGGTGCACTCGCACGGACACAAGGACACCCCTGAGCTCCGCCAGCAAATCCGGGCGATGCTCAAGGACGAGAAATGAGGCTTCGCTAGGATGGCGTTCCCCTAGGAGCGTATAGCCTGGCAACGTCCTTTCTGGCGCCCGGGGTCAGCTACCGCTGAGAAACGCACGCAGCATCCACGCCATCTTCTCGTGCCGCTCCATCAGCCCCGTGAGGTAGTCGCTCGTCCCCGTGTCGCTGTGGGCCTCTGCCACTATCTCCACATCGCGCCGGAGTTGTCTGATCAAGGCCTCGTGATCGCTGATGAGGTTGGTGATCATTGCACGGGCGTCCGGGTAGTCGCCCGGGTGCTCCTTCAGGTGAGCCAACTTCGCGAACTCCGCGAGCGTAGCGACCGCGTGCCCGCCCAGCGCCCGGGCCCGCTCGGCGACCTCGTCGATCACCTCGTCCAGCGCCTCGTACTGCGCCTCGAAGAACTTGTGGAAATCGTTGAACTGGAGTCCCACTACATTCCAGTGGTAGTTGCGCGTCTTGGTGTACAGCACGTACTCATCGGCGAGCAAGGCGCTGAGAATCTCGACAACCGCCTGTCGCTGCTCGTCTCCAATCCCGATAATGGGCTTCACCGTTGACCTCCTGTCGGAATGACTCCTGCGTTGTCGGTGGGCGTCGCCGACCCCAACGTCGACGATGCCCATGACGTCCTCAGCGCCCTGCCTGCCGCACCCGGACCGCCCGGTCGACGCGGTCGCCGTACTCGGCATCGGCGTGACGGAAGTGGACGATGCTCCGCTCAATGACGTCGGGCCGGCTCACGCGGGACAGGCTTGCGGCAATGTTGCCGACAAGCCGTTCCTTCTCGGCGGGGCTCATGAGCCGATAGAGGTTGCCCGCCTGTACGTAGTCATCGTCCTCCTTGTGGCGGACCCATGGGTGGTTCCCAGTGAGCCCGCGGATCTCGAGCGATGCGTACGTCGCCTGGCCAGTCTGGACCGGCCCCCCGTAGCTATTGGGCTCGTAGTTCTTGGATCGTCCCCCGTTGTCATCGACGCGCATGGCGCCGTCGCGACCATAGTTCGCCGTCTCGGTGGCGTGGGGCCGGTTGACGGGGAGCTGCGTATGGTTGATGCCCAGCCGGTACCGATGCGTGTCCCCGTAGGCAAACAAACGGCCCTGGAGCATCTTGTCGGGGGACGGCCCGATCCCGGGCACGAAGTGCGCCGGGTTGAACGCTGACTGCTCGACGTCGGCGAAGTAGTTATCTGGGTTGCGGTCGAGCACGAGACGGCCGACCTCAATCAGGGAATAGTCCGCGTGCGGCCAGACCCTGGTCAGGTCGAAGGGGTTGAACCGGTACGCTGCAGCCTCGGCGACGGGCATGATCTGTACCTTGAGTGTCCACGAGGGGAACTCGCCCCGGTCGATCGCCTCGCGCAGGTCCCGGTGGTGGGAGTCGGGGTCCTGCCCGGCGGTCCGGGCGGCCTCGTCGCTGGTGAGGCAGCGGATGCCCTGGTTGGTCTTGAAGTGGTACTTCACCCAGCAGGCCTCGCCGGTGGCATTGACCCACTGGTACGTGTGCGAGCCGAACCCATCCATGTGGCGGTAGGAGGCGGGGATGCCCCGGTCCCCAAAGAGCCAGGTGAACTGGTGGGTTGCTTCCGGGCTATGGGAGAAGAAGTCCCAGATGTTGTCGGGCTCCTGGACGTGCGTATAGGGATCCCGCTTCTGCGAGTGGATGAAGTCGGGAAACTTCAGCGGGTCGCGGATGAAGAAGATCGGCGTGTTGTTGCCGACGAGGTCGTAGTTGCCCTCCTCGGTGTAAAACTTCACGGCAAAGCCCCGCGGGTCCCGCACGGCGTCCGCGGACCCCTTCTCGCCCGCGACGGTCGAGAGCCGCAGGAACACGTCGCTCCGCTTGCCGACCGGCGAGAGGAACTTCGCGCGGGTCCACCGGCTGACGTCCGCAGTAACCTCGAAGGCACCGTGGGCTCCGGAGCCCTTCGCGTGCACCACGCGCTCGGGGATCCGCTCCCGGTTGAACCGGGCGAGCTTCTCCACCAGGTGGTGATCCTGCAGGAGCACCGGCCCTTCGGGGCCGGCAGTCTGGGAGTTCTGGTTGTCTCCGACGGGCGCGCCGCTCTCAGTCGTGAGGGTCCTTCGCTTGTCCATCCAAGCCTCCTTCCATCTCGGGAACAATGTTACGGGGTGGTGATTGAGTTAGCATAGTTCTCGAATTAGAGTATTTCTAACTTTTTGCCTTGTCAAGCCATTTGTGATAAATTTTAAGCGTGGGACCGTATGCGGGCTTCGGCGGGTGGAGCCGATGGTGAACGGGTTGCTGGAGCGTCTACGCAAGCGCGGCTGGCCGATGACTGCCCAGCGGCGGGTCATCGCCGAGATCCTGGCCGGCGAGCACATCCACCTGTCCGCCGAGGAGATCTTCCAGCGGGCCGTGGCCCGCCTGCCGGAGATCAGCCGCGCCACCGTCTATAACACCCTGAAGACGCTGACGGAGCTCGGCGAGCTGCTGGAGGTCAGTTCAGACGAGCGCGCGAAGCGCTATGACCCGAACGCCTCCGATCCGCACCACCACCTCATCTGCCAGCGTTGTGGGCTCATCCGGGACGTCCACCCCAAGGGTCAGGGAAACCTGAGCCTGCCTTCAAGAGAACGGTACGGCTTTCGTGTCACCGGCGTCGAGATCATGTTTCGCGGCCTGTGCCCTTTGTGCGCGGGGAGCCGGGATCCGGCACCGGCTTCCCCCCGCGGGAGCGGCCCTCGCCCGTCTTCCGCACGCCTCCGGTCGCGGAAGTGATCCACTCGTCCAGCCGGCCCATGATGTTGCCTTGTGGTCATCATCCCCATGTAGAGTACACCCCCGTAATGTGGACTCGCTAGAGATCGCCCAAATATCGTGGTGAGGGTCGCGCAGAGGTCTTTCTGGACCGATTCCTAAGTTGGAAATCCTGCTCCAGAGTTGGCCTGATGTCGAGTTAAGAGATGAGGTTTCCCTTGACTCGCTTTGCCCCATTTCCTATACTCCTGTAGGCTTTCGGAGTATGGGAGCAAACGGACGGGATCGAACGGTTCGCGGCTGCGGCGCTTGAGAGAAAAGGGATAGAATAGGGATCCTGTGGACCGAAACTTGGCCCTTGAACTGGTTCGGGTGACCGAAGGCGCTGCGCTCTCCTCAGCCCGGTGGATGGGGATAGGCAATGCGAGCGCGGGCGAGCAAGCCGCGATTGACGCAATGCGCCGTGCCTTCGATGGTGTGAGCTTCACGGGCTCCGTGGTCATCGGCGAGGGTGAGCGGGAGAAGGCGCCAACCCTCTACATCGGAGAGGTCCTTGGCCACCGTGGCCCCCCTGAAGTGGACGTTGCGCTTGATGCCGTTGAGAGCGGCGTGATCGTGGCCCAAGGTCGGCCGAACGCTATCTCCGTCATCGCCGTCGCCGACAAGGGATCACTGCTTCAGGTGCCGGATGTCTATATGGAAAAGATCGCCGTGGGGCCCAAAGCGGCCGGGGTGATCGACATCACGGCGCCTCCGGAGAAAAATCTCCTCGCCATCGCCGAGGCGATGAAATGTTATGTCGAAGACCTGACGGTGGTGATCCTCGACCGACCCCGTCATGCCGATCTGATCAGGCAGGTTCGCGAGATCGGTGCACGCATCAAACTCATCCAGGACGGGGACCTCTCGGCCGCCGTCGCTGTGGCGTTCGAGGAGACGGGTGTTGATGTCCTCATGGGTGTCGGCGGGGCGCGAGAAGGAGTGCTCGCCGCGACCGCGCTCCAGTGTCTCGGAGGCGACATGCAGGGTCGCCTGAAGCCGCGGACGGAAGAGGAGGCGGAGCGAGCGCTGAGGATGGGGATCCGCGACCTGGACAAGGTCTTCAGGATCTCCGATCTGGCCGGCGGGGAAGAGCGAGACATCATGTTCGCCGCGACCGGGGTGACCGACGGTGACCTCCTGAAAGGGGTCCGCTTTTTTGGCGGCGGGGCCAGGACACACTCACTCGTGATGCACTCCAGCTCTGCGACTGTCCGCTTCATCGAATCAACCCACCGTTTTGATCGGAAGTCGGTCTATTAGTGCCAGTCCAATTAACTTCGCCTAGCGGCGTTGCTGGTCCCCAGGGCACTCCCTGCGACGTACCTGACAATGTACGCCGGGTACCCGCGCAGTGGGTGCGGCCCTGGGGTCCGCGCCTTGCTATGCTCGTTTCTTGGCCCGGCACGGTGCCCACCAACTTGGGGGGAAATAGTTGGACGAGCACCAGGCCCGCCTTGTTTGTTGCCTATCTGGGCTGTGTTCCCGACAATTGTAAGGTAGCGTTCAGCCGTCAACTAACATCGGTCAGCTTCTTGCTGAGCGCTGGTCGCTGATCGCTGAACGCGGATAGCTGATATGGTCAAACTCAAGGGTGTGCGGGGCGCGCCAGACATCTTGCCCAGGGAGTCTTCCAGGTGGCAGCGCGTCGAGGAATCGGCACGGGCGGCCCTGCGGCGATATGGATACGCCGAAATCCGAACCCCGGTTTTCGAGCGGACGGAGCTGTTCGTCCGCGGCATCGGCGCGGGAACCGACATCGTGGAAAAGGAGATGTACACCTTCACCGACCAGGGTCAGGAGAGTCTCACCCTTCGGCCCGAAGGGACCGCGCCAGTCGTCCGTGCCTACCTCGAACACCAGATGGCCGCTCAGACGCCGTTGGTGAAGGTGTTCTACCTCGGCCCGATGTTTCGCCGGGAGCGGCCGCAATCGGGGCGGTACCGTCAATTCCACCAGATCGGCGTGGAGGCGATCGGGTCCGACCAGCCCGCGGTCGATGCAGAGGTGATTGCCCTCCTGTCGACGCTCATGGTGGAAGAGTTCCGGATCCCCGATCTGCAACTGCGCCTCAACTCGATTGGGGATGCCGCTTGCCGGCCACAGATCCGCGATCGCCTCCTCAGCTATATGCAGGATCGAGCGGCTCAGCTCTGTCCGGACTGCCAGAGGAAACTTCAGCGCAATCCGCTCCGGGTCTTAGACTGTAAGCAGGAAGGGTGCCAGCGGCTGGTCGCGGAGGCGCCGAAGCCGCTCGAGAGCCTGTGTCAGGCGTGCGCCGAACACTTTGCCAAGGTTCGCGGTCTGCTCGATCTCCTGAAAATCACCTTTTCTATCGATGATCGGCTGGTCCGTGGCCTCGATTACTATACGAGGACGGCCTTCGAGGTGGTGAATCCGCGCCTCGGGGCCCAGAATGCGCTGGCCGGCGGCGGACGGTACGACGGCCTGATCGAGGTGATGGGTGGGCCCTCCACTCCTGGGATCGGCTTCGCGATCGGGCTGGAGCGGGTGCTGGCCTCCATCCCGGCGGAAGCGGATGGTGAAGGTGTGCTTGAAGGAGTGTATATCGCAACGGTTGGGCAGGAGGCACACAGGACCGGTATGCTCCTCCTGCAGGAGTTGCGGCATCGCGGGGTCCGGGGGCTGATCGATCTGGAAGGGCGCAGCCTGAAGAGTCAGATGCGCCAGGCCAACAAGGAGCGGGTCCGGTACTGCCTGATCCTGGGCGAGGATGAGCTCGCGAAGCGCCAGGCGACGTTGCGGGATATGGCGAAAGCCGAGGAGCTGTCGGTGGCTCTGGATCAGGTTGTCGCGCAACTCCTGAAGCTCGAACAATCGGGGAAGAGGTAGGATGGAACGCCTGGCGCGGACCAGCTACTGTGGTGAGTTGGGCAAAGACCATGTGGACCAGCAGGTCGTGCTGATGGGTTGGGTGCATCGGCGGCGCGACCACGGCGGCCTCATCTTCGTTGATCTCAGGGATCGCGAGGGGGTCGTCCAGACCGTCTTCAACCCCGAATCGCACCCGGAGGCTCACGAGGTGGCGCGGAGGATACGCTCCGAATTCGTGGTGGCGTTGGCCGGCCGCGTGCGCCTGCGCCCGCCCGGGACCGAAAACGCCGCGCTGCCAACCGGGGCGATCGAGGTCGCCGTCGAAGAGGCTCGAATCCTCAGCGAGGCGAAGCCTCCGGTCTTCCCGATCGAAGAGCAGACCAATGTCGCTGAGGAGATCCGGTTGACCTATCGATACCTGGACCTCCGTCGCCCCTCGATGCTGCGAAACCTCCGCCTGAGGCACCGGGCCTACCAGGCGGTAAGAGGGTACCTGGACCAGCACGGGTTTGTCGAGGTGGAGACCCCTGTCCTCACCCGGAGCACGCCCGAAGGGGCCAGGGACTATCTGGTCCCGAGCCGGCTGAACCCCGGGGAGTTCTACGCCCTCCCGCAGTCGCCCCAACTCTTCAAACAACTCCTCATGGTGGCGGGGTTTGATCGGTACTACCAGATCGTCAGGTGCTTTCGCGACGAGGACCTGCGGGCCGACCGGCAGCCGGAGTTCACCCAGATCGACGTCGAGATGTCGTTTGTGGATCGGGAAGATGTGCTCTCGATGATGGAAGGCTTGGTGGTGGCGTTGTTTGAAGCGGCGGGCAAGACAACCCTCCAGAGTCCCTTTCCGCGACTGACCTACCGCGAGGCGATCGAGCGGTTTGGCCTCGATGCTCCGGACATCCGGTTCGGGATGGAGCTTTACGACCTGACCGATGTGTTGCGCGGAGTCGAGGCCAAGGCGTTTGCCGAGCCGATCGAGCGAGGCGGCGTCGTGAAGGGAATGAACGTGAAGGGCGCAAGCTCGTTCTCCAGGGCCGAGCTCGACGCCTTGGTGGAGTTTGTTAAGGGCTTTGGGGCCAAGGGCCTCGCCTGGTTCAAGGTGGGAGCAGATGGGCTGCAGTCACCCCTGGTCAAATTTCTCGGCCCGATGGCCAGCGAACGGCTTCAGGAGCGGCTCAAAGGGGAGGAGAGGGACCTCTTGTTGCTGATCGCCGATCAGCCAAAGGCCGCGGCCGAGGCCATGGGGCGTCTTCGGGTGAAATTGGGCCACCAACTTGGATTGATCGATCAAGGAACGATCGCGGTGACCTGGATCGTTGACTTCCCGCTGCTCGAGTACGATTCAGAGGAGAAGCGCTGGCAGGCGGTGCATCATCCCTTTACGGCGCCGCTGGACGAGGATCTGGCTCTTCTTGGCAGCGATCCGGGAAAGGTCCGCGCGAAGGCCTATGATCTGGTGGTGAACGGGCAAGAGTTGGGGGGCGGCAGCATCCGGATCCACCGCCGGGACATTCAAAGCCGGATGTTCGACGCGCTGGGGATCGCCCCAGACGAGGCCAGGGCTAAGTTCGGCTTTCTGCTGGAGGCGCTCGAGTACGGGACGCCACCCCATGGCGGCATCGCGTTCGGCCTCGATCGGATCATCGCCCTGCTGGCAGGGGCGACCTCGATCCGTGACGTCATCGCCTTCCCCAAGACCCAGAAGGCGCAGGACCTGATGACCAAGGCCCCGTCGCCCGTAGAGTCGAGGCAGCTCAAGGAGTTAAAGATCAAACTGGATCTCAACTGAAGGGAAAGAAGGGTTCACAGTAGAGCGAAAATCGTTCACAGTTAATCGAAAACCGTTCACTGTTCAAAGTTCAAGGTTGATGGAAAATACGCTAGCCTAGAAACCCTAGAATTCGATCCTCAACCTTGAACGTCGAACTCTGTACGATGAACTGCGGGCGCGGTCGTCCGCTATTGACAGCCGGTCGGGACGGGGATATGCTGCTAGGACTTGCTTGCAATGATCAGCGTCACAAGCCGGTCGTTCCGGCATGTCATTGCGAGCGAAGCGAAGCAATCTGCGAGATTCCTCGCGTTGCTCGGAATGACCCTTCGACTCGGCTCAGGACAGGCCTTTCGGGTCAGATTGCTCAGCCTGCCATGAGCCGCGACCCTTCGACAAGCTCAGGCGAGCGATTGCTTCGGCCGACATTGTCGGCCTCGCAATGACAGGCCCACTTCGACAGGGCTCAGCGCAGGCCCTTCGACTGGGCTCAGGACAGGCTTCGACTCGGCTCAGGACAGGCGAGGGGTCTCGCTCCACGCAATGATGCACTCTGCCTGGTGCGGTGTGACAAATCGGGCAACGAGAGCGGATGCATAGAACGACCTTCTTCGCAAGGAACCACTAGTATGACCATTGTGACCATACAGATAGATGGTTAGTGGCGGCGATTCGCAGCGATTTAGGGAGGGCGACCGGCGTAATCAAGAAAAGATGACCAAGGAGCAGCTTCGAGCAGACAAGAAGGTATCCCTGCCCATAGGCGGGGAAATCCAGGAACTGTTCGGCCGAAAGGATGAGGTGAGGAAACTCATCGAAGAGGCCCTGCAGGTCAAGCTGTTCGCCAGAGACGGTCTCGTCAGCATCCAGGGTCAGGCGGACGATGTGGCCATAGGAGAGCAGGTGGTGTCGGAGCTCCTCTCGGTCCTCACACGCGGCGAAAGCGTCACCCCGCACGACGTAAAGCTGGCGCTGCGCCTTTTCATCAAGAAGGACGAAGAGGAGTTCAAGCGGATCCAGGGTGAGTTGATCGAGGTTTCGCCGAAGAAGCGGCCGGTCCGGCCAAAAGGGCCAGGGCAGCGACGGTACATCGAGGCCATCCGACATCACGACATTGTCTTCGCGATAGGACCCGCCGGCACCGGCAAGACCTACCTAGCGATGGCGATGGCGGTCTCAGCCCTTCTGAAGCGAGAGGTGAACCGGATAATCCTGACCAGGCCCGCGGTCGAAGCCGGCGAAAAGCTGGGCTTCCTGCCCGGGACCCTCTATGACAAAATCAACCCCTACCTGCGACCCCTGTATGATGCCCTGTATGATATGATTGAAGCGGAGCGCGTCACCCGCCTGATCGAGATGTGCACCATCGAGGTCGCCCCCCTCGCCTTCATGCGAGGCCGGACCTTGAACGATTCTTTCATTGTGCTGGACGAGGCCCAGAACACCACCTCTGAACAGATGAAGATGTTTCTGACCCGTCTGGGGTTCGGCTCCAAGACCGTGATTACGGGAGACATCACGCAGGTCGATCTGCCAACCGGCAGGCAGTCCGGGCTCATCGAGGTGCAGCGCATCCTGAAAGGTGTTGAGGGAATCAGATTCGCTTATCTCAGCGAGGAGGACGTTGTGCGACACGAGTTGGTGCAGCAGATCGTCCGGGCTTACGAGTTGTATCAGAGCTCCCCTCACGGCGCCGAGGGGCGGTAGGAGGGCACCAAATGGCGCCCATTAGGACCGCCGGCAGCCGTCTCATTAGGACCGCAGAATCGTCAGCGAAGACCCCGCTCATGAGGCTTGCCCGCTCGCTCTCTTCCTGGTTTCATCGAGCCACAGGTTGGCTTGAACGGCATCCGGTTGCCTTCCACTCGCTCTCCGGCCTGGCTGTCGTCGCCATCATTCTCCTCTTGGCCTCGTCCCAGGCGCTCCCGGCGGGGATCCTGCCGATACTGGGGATCTGCCTGCTGGTCAGCTTCCTGCTCGGCAGCCTGTGTCTGTATATCTGGGCGTTGCAACCCATTGCGATGCGGCGACCGAGGAACCTGTTCCTGCTGGCCTCGGTGATCCTGTTGACGGTGGCCATCACCCGCTACTTCCTGTTCTTCATTCCCTCCGTCAATCAGGCGCTTCCCAATGTCCCGTTGAGCGCCCTGGAATACTCGATCCCTGTCGCCCTGGGAGGTCTGCTATTGGCGGTCCTTTTCAACAGCCGCCTTGCCTTTGCGGGCGCCCTCGCCATCAGCATTCTGACCTCGCTCCTCACGTATGCCGGGCTCCGCTTCTTCCTGCTTAGCTTCGTGGGCAGTCTTACAGGGATCTTCGCCCTCGTCGGCCGGAAAGATAGGGCCACCCTGCTCAGGGCGGGGGCGATGGTCGGGCTGGCCAATGTCTATTTCATCCTGGTCTGGTCCCTGCTCTCCGGAGCCACGGAGTCGCTCGGTCTCCAACTGCTCTGCGGCGTCGTCAACGGGCTGTTCGTCGCGATTCTGTCACTGGGTCTGCTCCCTATCTTCGAGTATCTATTCGAGGTGGCCACCGATTTCCGACTGGTTGAGCTGTGCAACATGAACCACCCTCTCCTCAAGGAGATGATCCTCAAGGCCCCCGGAACCTACCATCACAGCGTGGTGGTCGGCACCTTGGCCGAGGCGGCCGCTGAGGCGATCGGGGCCAATCCGCTGCTCTGCCGCGTCGGCGCCTACTATCACGACATCGGGAAGATGACCAAGCCGTTATACTTCGTGGAGAACCAGGCCAATGCCAAGGACCGGCACGGCAAGCTGCGGCCGAGCCTCAGCAGCCTGGTCATCGTCTCCCACGTGAAGGCTGGCATCGAACTGGCCAGGGCCCACGGCCTGCCGCCAGCCGTGGTCGAGATGATCCCGCAGCACCACGGCACGCGGCTGGTCACGTTCTTCTACCACAAGGCGAAGAAGGCCCAGGATCGGGATCTGGGTCAGGTTGAAGAAGAGAACTTCCGGTATCCCGGCCCCAAGCCGCAGACGAAAGAAGCGGCCATCCTGATGCTGGCCGACGCCGTCGAGGCATCGTCGCGAACCCTGACCGAGCGGACACCAGGGCGCTTCCAGGGGCTGGTCGGCAACATCGTCAACGTGATCTTCACTGATGGCCAGTTGAACGAATGCGAGCTGACCTTCAAAGAGCTTCGCCTTATCGAAGAGAGCTTTGTTCGGGTCCTGTGCGGCGTGTACCACCAGCGGGTGGAATATCCTGGGTTCTCCTTCGAAGAACCCGCCCCCAGGCGGGGGGGAAATGGCGCTCCAGGTCAAAAACCGGCAAAGGAAGATCAGGCTCGACAGCAGGTTTCTAAAAAGGGTCGGGGAGAGCACGCTCGCCAAGATGGGTGTTGAGGGGGCGGAGTGCGGGCTGCTGCTGGTGGGCGACCGGGCCATGGCCCGGTTCAACGAGCGGTACAGAGGGATCGCCAGCAGCACCGACGTCCTCTCATTCCGGATGCGCGAGGGGCTGTTCGCGTCGCTCTCGCCAGGTCAGCTCGGGGATGTGGTGATCTCCGCCGAAACCGCCCATCGGCAGGCCAAGGCGGCAGGTCGCTCACTCCGGGAGGAATTGGCCGCTCTCCTGATCCATGGCATGCTGCACCTGCTCGGCTACGACCATCAAACACCGTCGGATTCGCGGAAGATGAAAAAACTCGAGGGGCAACTCGGCTTCCCGTTCATCGCCACCAGGTCGGGATGAACAATGCGTCGTCATCGAACCCTTTCCGCTGTGCCCTGGAAGGGATCGCAGATGCGCTCGCGACGCAACGCCATCTGCGGATCCATATTGCGGTAGCAGGGCTGGTCGCGCTGTCCGGGATTCTGCTTCGATTGCCGCGCGCCGACCTTCTCCTGCTGCTCATCGCCGTTGCCCTGGTCGTTATCGCAGAGCTCATCAATACCGCGGTGGAGCTGGCCGTGGACCTGGCGTCGCCCGCCTTCGACCCGATCGCCAGACGGGCGAAGAACATCGCGGCGGGCGCGGTCCTCACTGCCGCTCTCGCCTCGGCGGTGATCGGCATCGTGATTCTTGCCCCGCCCCTGTCGCGCGTCCTGCTGGCGCGTCCGTTCTCTGTGGAGTCGGCCTTACTGGCGGCGACGGCCCTCGTCCTCGTGGTGACCATCTTGACCGCCTTCTTGCCACGTCCCTCGAGACGGGATCCCTCCAGCGAACCGGCTCCCAGACAAGGATGACCGTCCGCCCGCAGCTGCGAACGGGCTGCCCTGGCGGCTCCTTCCGCATCATTGCCCTTTTCGTACTCCTGGCCACGACTCCCGGCCCATCCGATGCGGCTGATCCCTTCGGGATTCAGGGACGAGTGCCGCGGGCGGTCCCACAGGGTGGCGTCTTTGCTGTGGCACTCCGGCCTGCGGCCTGGCTTGAGGACCTGCAAGGGAGCCTCGATGGCCAACCGCTCATCTTTTCCCGCGTCGGGTCGGGCCGCGTTCAGGCTGTTATAGGGATCGATCTGGAGGCGGCCGGTCGGCGCCTGTTGCGCCTTCAGGGGAAAGACCGGCTGGGTCAGACCCGCGTGCGCGAATGGCCGATTCGAATCAGGCCGCGCCGCTTTTCCGTGCAACGCCTGACGCTGCCTCAGCAGATGGTGGATTTGGATTCGGAGACGGCCAAGCGCGTCTCCGAAGAGGCAGGCCGGTTGAACGTCATCTGGAAGGCCATCACGCCGGAGCGATACTGGCATGGGACCTTTCTCCCACCCGTGGCTTCGGCCGCGGGGCCCGAGGGGTTTGGATTTCGACGGATCATCAACGAACAGCCTCGCTCTCCGCATTCCGGCGCCGATTTCCAGGCTCCACCTGGATCTCTCGTCCGTGCTTCCAACGCCGCTCGCGTGGCCTTGGCCGAAGAGCAGTTCTTCGGCGGCAACTCGGTCGTGCTTGACCACGGCCTTGGCCTATACACCATCTACTTCCACCTCGAGGAGTTCCTGGTGAACGCAGGTGAGAAGGTGAGGAAGGGGCAGGAAATAGGAAGAGTCGGGGCGACGGGACGCGCCACCGGGCCGCATCTGCACTTCGGCATCCGCCTCCAAGGCGCTAGGATCGATCCAGCCGCACTTCTCCGGCTTTCACTCCTTTAGCCATTGGTCGATGATTGACACGCTGGAGCACCTTCCCTATGATCGCTCCGTCGAGTGGAGGCGGAGGAATGAAGCGGTTTATCGCATGATCAGCGTTCTGATATCGGGTGATCCGGGACAACTGGCCGTATCATGAAAGAGAGCTCTGAAACCAGATCAGACGAAAGGACTCTGAAAGGTCAGGCGAGCCTCTTCAAATCCGGCTTCATTGCGATCGTGGGGCGGCCGAATGTGGGAAAATCAACCCTCATGAACCGCCTCCTTGGCCAGAAGGTCTCGATCGTTTCGCCCAGGCCACAGACCACCAGAACCCGGATCGCTGGGATCAAGAGCCTGCCCGGGGCGCAATTGATCTTCCTGGATACGCCGGGGATTGACAAGGCAGGCGGCTACTTGCATCGTCTGATGGTGAAGGCTGCCATGAACACGCTTGGGGAGGCGGACCTGATCCTCTGGATGGTAGAGGCGACGGACGCGCTCACTGAGGACGACAGGCACATCCTGGAGGCTTTGAAAGATGTGAAGTCTCCGATTCTCCTGACGATCAATAAGGTTGACCTCGTCGAGAAGCAAAGACTTCTCCCCACGATCGACCGCTTTCAAGCGCTTCTGCCATTTGTCGAAATCGTCCCCATTTCTGCCACCAAAGGGGACAATGTTGACGTCCTTGAGTCCTTGCTGATTCAGCACCTGCCCGAAGGACAGCCCCTCTATCCGCTCGATCAGCTCACCGACCAGCCCGAGCGGTTTATCATCGCCGAGTTGATCCGCGAGAAGGTCTTTCACCTGGTCTATCAAGAGGTCCCCTATGCAGTGGCCGTCGAGGTGGAGCAGGTGAAGGCGCGGGAGGGGCGCGAGCTCACCGACGTGGAGGCGACCATCTATGTCGAGAAAGAGTCGCAGAAGGGGATCATTATCGGACGCGCGGGAGCGATGCTGAAGAAGATCGGGGAGCAGGCCAGGCCGGAGATCGAGAGGCTGCTCGGCACTCAGGTCTACCTGAAGCTGTGGGTCAAGGTTCGCGGCGATTGGCAGAAGGACCACGAGGCGCTGAAGCGATTCGGCTATTTACAACCATAGTCTAGTTCCGAGTTTCGAGTAGAGGGATTCTTTAACTCGGAACCCGAAACTCCAAACTCGAAACATGCCTCTACAATCAACTGAAGCCATCGTGATCGGCGGGCACAACCTCGGCGAGGCGGATCGGATTATTCCGTTCTTCACCCGGAAATTGGGGAAGGTTCGGGCGGTCGCCAAAGGGGCAAGACGGGTCCGGAGCCGATTCGGCGGGACACTCGAGCTGTTTACTCTCGGGGAGCTCGTCTTCTTCGAGTGGCCCAACCGTACATTGCACCAGATCAACGAGTTCTCGGTCATTGAGCCGTTCGCCCCGCTCAAAGCTGATCTGGACCGGCTGAGCCGTGGCGCCTACCTCGTGGAGCTGGCGGGTGCGGCGGTGGAGGACGAAGAGCCGAACGAAGAGATCTTCATCTTGCTCCGAGATGCCCTCGCCCTGCTAGTGTCACACAATGACCCGCGGCTCTTGCGAACGTTTGAAATCCGCTTGCTGAGGATTGTGGGCTATCTTTTGGAGCTCTATCGCTGTCTTGTCTGCCGGTCTCTCCTTGCGCAGACCGATGGACTCGCGATTAGCCCGGCCCGTGGGGGGCTGGTGTGTCCAGATTGTCGGGGAAGGGTGCAAGATGGACTAACTATTTCTGTAGAATCATTAGAATACCTACGTTCTGTCCTCCAAGGGGGACTGCAAGAATCGCTGAACATTCCTCTCTCACCGCCTCACAATCGCGCTCTCCAGGAGGTTCTCACAGTCTGTATTGCCTACTTCTTAGGCAAAACCCTTCGCTCGATCGCCTTCATAGACCGCTTCGAACGGCCCTTTTGACAGTATTTTCGCCGGTTTTTCCTTGACAGAAGAAGTACCTCTTGGTAGCGTGTAGCACGCTTCGCTCTTCGACTTGGTGGGCTGCAGCGCAATATGTTATTTCCCCTCCATTCTCTCACTTTCGCATAGGCAAAATAGTGAAACGGCGAGTAAACCAGGGAATGACATTTCAGGAGCTCATCCTGGCGCTGGAGAGGTTTTTTGCCGACCAGGGCTGCGTGATCCAGCAACCCTACGATGTTGAGGTCGGCGCTGGGACGAGTAACCCTGCCACCTTCCTGCGGGTCCTTGGACCAGAGCCCTGGAATGTCGCCTACGTCGAGCCGTCTCGCCGCCCCACTGATGGTCGCTATGGGGACAATCCGAACCGTTTGCAGCATTATTACCAGTATCAGGTGATCATGAAGCCATCTCCCGACAGGATCCAGGAGATCTACCTGGACAGCCTTCGCAGTGTCGGCATCAACCCGCTCAAGCATGATATCCGTTTCGTGGAGGACGACTGGGAGTCGCCGACGCTTGGCGCATGGGGTCTCGGGTGGGAGGTCTGGCTGGACGGATTGGAGATCACACAGTTCACCTACTTTCAGCAGGCAGGGGGGATCGACCTGAAGCCGATCTCCGCAGAGTTGACCTATGGGATCGAGCGGATCGCCATGTTCCTGCAGGGGGTGGATAGCGTCTACGACCTGACCTGGGTGAAGGGGGTCACCTACGGCGACGTCCATCACAAGGGAGAAGTAGAGTGGTCGATCCATAACTTTGACGAGGCCGACGTTGCGCTTCAGCTTCAACTATTCGACCAGTATGAGAAGGAGTCATTGCGCCTTATTCAAAAGGGGCTGGTGCTGCCGGCGTACGATTACTGCCTGAAGTGTTCTCATACGTTCAATATCCTGGACGCGAGGGGCGCGATAGGCGTCACCGAGCGGACAAGCTTCATCGGTCGCGTTCGGAATCTCGCGCGTCGAAGCGCCGAGGCGTACCTGAAGCAGCGCGAGGAGATGGGCTTTCCGCTCATGAAGGCGTGGCAGGCATAACGAATCGCACACGACTATGATCCTATGAGCAAAGAGCTCTTGTTTGAGATCGGGACAGAGGAGATTCCCTCAGGATATATGGCGGCGGCCCTGAGAGACCTGGAGTCGGAGGCATGCCGCCTCTTCCAGGAGGAACGGATCGCCTTTTCCGGAGTGGGAACTCTTGGGACGCCTCGCCGGCTTGCCTTGTACGTCGAGTGCCTGGAGCCGACTCAGTCCGATCGAGTCCGTGAGGTGGTCGGACCGGCGAAGGCGGTCGCCTACGATCAGGAAGGGCAGCCGACCAAGGCCGCACTGGGCTTTGCCAGGGCGCAAGGGATCCCTGTCGAGAAGCTCCAGGTAAGAACGCTTGATCGTGGAGAGTACGTGGTCGCGGTCGTCGAGGAGCGAGGCGCGCACCTGGATGAGCTGCTGCCGAGCCTTCTTCCCCGTCTGATCACTTCCCTCTCATTCCCGAAGTTCATGCGCTGGAGCCAAGGGACCTTTCGTTTCGTCCGGCCCATTCGGTGGCTCCTGGCCCTTTACGGTGGTCGTGTGATTCCTTTCGAGATCGAGGGGGTCAAGAGCGGGAACAAGACGTTCGGTCACCGGTTCCTGAGCCGTGGCCAGATCCGGGTCCGTGGGTTCCAGGACTATCTCGAAAAGCTCGAAGAACGATGTGTCATCGTGAACCAGACACGCCGTCGGGATCTTGTGGTGAAGCTGGCCGAAGAGGCCGCTGCCAAGGTCGGCGGCAAGCCGGTCCTCGACGACGATCTGGTGGAATCGGTGGCGTATCTGGTTGAATACCCCAATGTGGTGTGTGGCGGCTTCGAGCCGGAATACCTCTCGCTGCCACGGGACGTGATCATGACCCCCATGCGCAAGCACCAGCGCTACTTCCCGGTGGTCGATGACGCCGGCAGGCTCCTTCCCCACTTCGTGGCGATTTCCAATATGAAGGCGAAAGAGATGGACGTCATTCGTGTGGGGAACGAGCGGGTCCTGAGGGCGCGTCTCAAGGACGCCGATTTCTTCTTCAGAGAGGATCGGAAAGCCCCGCTTGCTGAGCGAGTTCCCAAGCTGAAAGGGATTATCTTCCAGGACCGGCTTGGAACGATGTTCGAGAAGGTGGAACGGCTCCAGGCACTGGTCGTCTACATGGCCGAGAAGGTTGCCCCGCAACTTGTCCAAGATGCCCGTCGGGCGGCGCAGTTGTGCAAGGCCGACCTTGTGACCACAATGGTCAAGGAGTTCCCCAACCTGCAGGGGGTCATGGGCCGTGAGTATGCTCGGCTCTCGGGCGAGTCACCGGTAGTGGCGCAGGCGATCGAGGAGCACTACCTGCCTCGCTTTGCCGGCGACAGGCTCCCCGAATCGCTCGTCGGGGCCATCGTTGGCCTGGCTGACCGGATCGACAGTATCTGTGGCTGCTTTGGGATCGGCCTGATGCCGACCGGCTCAGAGGATCCCTACGCCTTGCGGCGACTCGGCCAGGGAACGGTGCAGATTCTCCTGAGCACAGGAATTGACCTGCCGTTGTCCCTACCGGTCGCCAGGAGTCTCGAGCTGTTCGGGAATCGCCTGACCCGCCCCAAGGACCGTTCGACGCAGGAGGTCATGGACTTCCTGGCGGCCAGGCTTCACGCGATCCTGTCGGAACGGGGGATTCCTGGCGACCTCGTGGACGCCGTCCTGTCCGTCGATGTCGAGCGGGTGCCAGAGGCCGGGAAGCGTGCCGAGGCCTTAGGCGCCTTCCGACAGGAGCCCGACTTCGGAGAGCTCACGGTCGCGTTCAAGCGGGTGGTCAATATCCTTCCCGAGGGTTTCTCGAAGCCGGTCGATCCCACACGATTCGTGACGAGCGCCGAGCGGGCCCTCCACGGGGAGGCGGTAACCCTCCGGGCGGAAACGGAGCACCTGGTCCGGGCCGGGGACTACTTCCGGGCGCTCCAGCGGATCGCTGCGATCCGACCTATCGTCGACATGTTTTTCGAGGAGGTTCTGGTCATGGCGGACGACCGCGACCTCCAGGAGAACCGTTTGGCCATCCTGAAGGAGGTTGCGGATCTGTTTTCCGGAATCTCAGATTTCAGCAAGGTCGCGGTCACTCCCTGAGCGATTCAGCGAGGAGCGACACGGAACGACTGGAGAGGTTCGCAGTGCAGGGCGGAACGGTATGACTACAGGCCTGCCGAGGGCGTCGACGCGCGCGGGGGGCGGGTATTCCAGCGAGTCGGACGGGGGCATCAGGTCGGTAGTGCGGGGCATCGGGCCTATCCTTTCTTGTTGGGGATAGGCCGTTCCATTTGAAGAACCCCCCCCAGCGAGCTGGGGGGATTCTTCGATCCGAGTGGAGGCTAGTCTTTTTGTAGTCGCGCGCCCTGACTCCCCAGCAAGCTGCGGAGATGTCGGCGCGCTTTGCGGATTCAGCGGTGATGACTTCCAGCCGAGACCGGCGATTCATCCTATGGTTTGAGGAGATCGGGGCGGACGACCCTCCTCTTGTGGGGAGTAAGAACGCTCTCCTGGGCGAGGTGAGTCGCCACCTCGGCCGCCATGGGGTGCGCGTCCCAGCAGGCTTCGCGGTCACTACGCAGGCATACCGTTACTTGGTCAGGGAGGGAGGGCTGCTGCCGGAGCTCAGGCGCCTCCTGACCGGCCTGGACCTGCGGGACCCCGAAGGCCTGGCCCTGAAAGCAAAGGAGGCTCGCGACCTCTTCCTCCGGGCGAGGCTCCCGTCCAACCTGGAGGGGGAGATCACAAAGGCCTACTGGAAACTGTGTTCGCGCTTGGGGTCCGGCGCGAAGCCGGTGGCTGTCCGGTCCAGCGCTGTGGGGGAGCCGGTCCACGAAACGCCTTTCGGCCTTCATGACAGCCTCCTCAATGTCAAGGGGGAATACGCCGTCCTTGATGCCTGCCGTCGTTGCTTCTCCTCACTCTTCACCACGAAGGCCGTCGTTGACTCTCTGGCCAGAAGGATCGACCCGGTCAGCTCCGTGCTTGCCATCGGTGTACAACAGATGGTTCACAGCGACTCAGTCTGCTCTGGGCGTATGATTGGCCTCGATCCTCGCTCGGGTCCCGGCCGCGCTCGACGCCGCCGCGCTCGGCCAGGTCGCCGGTGTCGCCGGATCGAACGGAGCCGGATCCATCCGCGAATCGGCGTCGCGCGTGCTGGGTCGAGCTCGCATGGAGCCGGCCGCCCGCGCGGAGATCCTCTCGAAGTTGCGCGGGTGATCGCCTGGG
>JBGQJI010000012.1:0-30830 GCA_041498975.1 Methylomirabilis sp. (SeqCode) | reverse complement strand
GGTTGCGGTACCCGTCCACCTTGGCTGCCCGCTCCGACATGAGGCGGGCCTGGGCGGCGTTCGCGGCCTTCGTCGGGGGCGCCCCGGCCCCCTTGGCTCGCAGCGTCACGTCCTGCCGGACGATCGGGGCTGGGGGTGGCGGGGGGGGCGCGTAGGCCGGCTGGGGCGGGGGCGGCGGCACGAGGACGCCGGGGACCACCACCGGGGGCCGGCCGGGACCGTAGTCGTAGACGGTGCAGCCGGCCAGGGCGGTCAGCGCGAGGGCCAATGAACTCGCTGAAAGCAGAAGCACGGCAGCTTTACTCTGCCGGACACAATCGTTGATGACTAGCCTCTCTGGATCTCGACGCATGACACCATATCCTCCTTTCTCCGTGGCCCTACCGAGGAACCAGCACGGGAGGTGGCGGGGGTGGAGGAGCATAGGCTGGTGGTGGCGGGGGCGGAGGGGGCGGCGGCATCTGGTACACATAGCACCCCGCCAGGAGCCCTACCCCGATAAGCAGCAGCAGTATGCTTGGTCGTCGAAGCACCGATGACCTCCTTTCTCATCCAGACCTGGTCGTGAATCGGCGGGGTTCACCGAGATCCCCTCTGCGGGTCTGTGGGGCCGACATACGGGTGGGGCGGGGACGGCCCCTGTGGAGGCGGCGTATAGGCCGCTGGCGGAGGTGGTGGCGCCGGTGGAGGTGGAGGCGGGACATAATAATAGCATGCGCCAAGTCCGATGACCGTCAGCAGCAACAGGGAAAACAGCTTGGCCCATCGTTTCACGACATCACCTCCTTCTCCAAACGTTTCGTACCCTTTCCCCACTGGGGAGAGGCTTCGGTGAGGGCTGTTTCACTGGAACTTCAAGAGGTCGCCTCGCTTCAGGGCTCCATTCCCAGCGAATGTGCCGATGCTGAACTTCTCCTGTACATCTCTCACGGTGACGGTGCCAACGAGGGTGTCCCTGCTCCCGAGATTCAGCCCCGTGCCGGGATCGAACAGATCCTCTCCTTTGACGTACGCGGCGAGCTTCACACCGGGTTTCAGGTTGACATTGACTCCCGCGTTCACATAGATGTCCCCCTCCTTGACCTGGATCACCCGGCCGGTCCACGGGAACCTCTCCATCTCTTTGATAATCTGCGTGACGGCCTTGTAGATCGCCTCGCGGGTCGCCTGACCCAACGGGGTATTCTGAAACCCTTCAGAGCCAAAATCCACACCCTTTATTTTGGCCGTAAAGCCCAGCCCCGTATACGACGCTGATGCCTCCGCATTCATCGAGGTCAGAATCTGGGCAGTTGAGGCATCGACCAGGCGAACATCGACCGCAACGTGCGCGCTCTGTGTGCGCAGGTTGACGCCGATTCCGCGGAACCCCACCGCCCCTCCGCCTCCCCGAGCCTGAGCCTCGAATTCCGTCACGGCTCCAGTGATGAGAAGTTGAGCCCCTAGCAACTCCCCGACCTTGGCTGCAGTCTCCTTCTGGATGAGGCCGGTCTGTCCCAACTCCTGCTCCTTCACGATGTCGGCAAGGGCTGCGCGCTCCACCATGATAAAGCGGCCGGTCTTGAACAGCTCGCTCGTGATCATTTCCGTCAGCCCCTCTCCGATTTTCCAACTGGGATCGGGAAGCGCAGTCTTGACTTTGTTCTCAAACCGGATGACAGCCAACCGTTTCTTGAGCCCATCGTAAGGGGGATAGGTGAGCTGAGCAGCCTGGAGGGCCGCAGCCTCCTGCCCGGGCCCACCAGGAGGCGGTACGGCTGCACACCCGGCGATGAGCAGGGCGGCACTGCCAACCGCCGCGAACACGAACTTCCTCAGGGCGAGGGGGAGAAGAGCGCGGTTCATCCCGAATGACCTCCCGTATGCGGCAAGCACATTCTACCCATCCACGACGACGCCGATTAGTAATCCGGTGATTCAGTTATCGCTTCCGGTGCCAAAAGTCAAGACATTTCATAATCGCAAGAACAGAGATAGACTTACCAACGGCCTGAAATATCTGTCATTGCGAGCACTCAAAGGGCCTGTCCTGAGCCGAGTCGAAGGGTGCGCGGCAATCCGACACGCAGTGTCGTTGCGAGGCGCAGCGAAGCAATCCCGGTGAGATTCCTCGCGTTGCTCGGAATGACCCTTCGGGTCAGATTGCTTCGGTCGCTCCGCTCCCTCGCAATGACACCCGGGGACTTTCGAAGCAATGACGATTCCTATCTCTGTTCTGGGGCTAAGCCATACAGTTTCCCGCCACATGGGCGTCTGCTGAGCGCGCCTTCATCGCACCTTGACCAGATCGCCTCGCTTCATGGCGCCCGTACTACCCCTGATCGTCCCGATCGAAAATTTCTCCTGCACCGAGGTGATCTGGATCGACCCGATCATCCTCTCGTCGCTGCCCAGTTTCAGGCCGGTATCCGGATCTATCAGCTCTTCTCCCCTCGTGTACACCATGAACACGTCGCCGACCCTGACATTCGAATTCGTGCCCGCATTGATGTAGGCCGTCCCCCCCTCCACCTTGACGATGGAGAAAGACGGAACCACAGCTTTGAAGGCGGTCGCCATGATGAACTGAAGGGCATCGTCCATCGCTGCCCGCGTCGCTTGACCGAATGGCGTCTGGAAGAAGGCCTCGCCCCCGAATTGGACGGTTCCGATCCTGGCATCGAGCTTCCCGCCGCCGGACGGGACCGACTTTGCCGCACGGTGCGAGGCGATCACCTGTCCGCTTGACGTGTCGATCAGGCGAATGTCGAGCGCAACGTGGGCGTTGCTGACCCCGCCACCACCTTGGAACCCTCGTACCTGGAGCCCGGCGCCGCCTCCACTCGCCCGCTCCTCGAACTCTGTGATCGCGCCGCGCACCACGATCTGCGCCCCCATGATCTCCCCGGTCCTGGCCGCTGTCTCACCGCGAACCAGGCCGGTCTGTCCCAGCTCTTGCTCTTTCACGATGTCGCCAAGCGCCTGCCGCTCGACAACGATAAACTGGCCGGTCTTGGCCAGCTCGGTGGTGAGGATCTCGGCAAGCCCCTCGCCGATCTTCCAACTGGGATCGAGGTAGGGACTCTTCGCCTTGTTCTCGAATGCCGTCACCGCGATCCGGACCTTCCCCTGCGCGTAGACACTCTTCGGACTGAACGGCGAGCCAACGACAACGGCGACCCCCAAGGTGACAATCAACCCAATCCTACAGTGGCGGATCTCCATACCTTTCATCTCCTCAAGTTGGTGTGTGCTCTCTCAGAAATTGAACCTCAGACCGATCCGGCCGCGATGCTGCTCAGAATGTCCGCTTGAATTGCAAGTCGCAATGGCAATCCAATGGAATCGATCTCATTCCCCCTCGAGCGCCAGCCCGGCGCTCAACAATTCCCGGGGGTTCACGCTCCTCCGCAAGGGTTGCAGGGAGGCGTCACAGGTGTCCCCGGCTTTGGGTCCTTCCTTCCACCGCCCCTCGGGGGATGTCCGCGCCCTCCCCTCGAGCCACTTCCACCAGAACCAAGCGATTCCCCGGGATCATCCATCGGTGGCAGACTATAGCCAGGGGGCGTGAACCCGGTGCCCGGCGACGGCGGATACCCCGGGGACCCAGGATAAGCCGGTGCCGTGCCCGCGCTGCCCTGCGGCGGGGAGGCCGGTGGCGGCTCCGGCGCTCCGTAACCCGGCCCCTGCGGCCCGGATTGCGTCGATTGAGTGGCGGGCTGCTGTGACGCCCCCCAGGGAGCCGTTTGCTGGGACTCGCCCGCTGCTTCTGTTGCGCCCTTGATGTTGGGGACTGCCCCGGTGCCCATGCTCCCAGGCTCGGGCTCAGTGGAGGGCGGGGAGACAAGGTCGGGGGGCGGTCCAGATTCCCCCGATGGAAGTTTTGGTGGGTGTACCGGCGGAAAGGGCGCCACGGTCACCGATGGCGTGCCGGGGTCAGGTAGAGGGGTGAGCACGGGGTTTCCGTCGCTTGTGCCGGACGCGGGCACACTCCCGGTCGGGCTCGATGGCGGCGGCTCCACCGGTGGGAGGTAAGGCGACGGGCCCGGCGGCGGACAGGGGCCGTAGAGGCAGCCAGCGACTACGCTCCCGATGAATCCGCCGATGAGTCCGCCACCGATCGGGCCAAGCGGACCGAGAACCGGAGAGAGAAATGCCCCAACTCCGGCCCCATATATCGCGCCGACCCAGCCACCAGTTTCCTGTATGGTCGCCCCTGTTTTATCGTCCGCCGTGGCGATATGGACGGCGCTTGCAATCACCGCAACCCCGAACGCCACCACGCCCAGCGCCCCGCCCACGGAAATGCCCGCACCCTCCCCTGCCCCACCGGCAGCGCCCCCCGGAGCAACCGGTTCGAGCACGACAGGTTCCGCAGGTGTAACGGGCGCAACAGGCTCAGGCGTGACAGGTAATGTCATGCCTCCTGGTGGCTTAGGCGCAGGCACGATTTCGACGGGTCCTTCAGGGATGGCTATATTTGCCATGCCGCCAGGCACCCCGAGTGGCTCCGGATAGATGGTCTGCGGCGGTCCATTATTCGGCCACACCGTCAGCGTTCCGGGATTACCCGGAGTGATGCCGACGCTGTACCGTCCTGGGTACTGAGTGGCCACCTGATTGATCTGCTGGAGCACGTTGACGCGCATACCGGGGTCTGTGATTTTAGCGATGTCGCTTGGTTGGAGATAACCTGACGAGGGGAGACCCGGAATACTCGGAGGATCACTAAACCCGACTAACCCAAGCGGGTCAGTAAGGGACAAGGGATTGTTGGACACGTACACGTACGGCTGGAGCGTACGAGGATCAAGGAGATTGCCCGGCAACGGATCTTTCGTGAGAAATCGGCCTAACGCTGGGTCGTACTCGCGGGCACGGAAGTGATAGAGGCGGGTGGCCGAATCGTATTCCCGGGCCGTAAAGAGGAATGGATTCGGCACAGTTGCCTGGAGGGACTGGGGAGAGCCGAAGGGGTCATATGTGTACGAGGCCACGACTTGCCCACGATCATCGGTCAGCGCAAGGATGTTGCCCAATCGGTCCGGATGGTAGTAATAACTCTTCCCTGCCCGCATCATGACGAGGGGAGCGTCCAGCCCCTCGCCGTGAAGGTACAGGGCCTTCACCGAGAACTTGTCGTCCAACTCGGCGACGAGGTTGAGACCGTCATGGAGGAAGTAGGCGGTCCCTGCCATATCGCTCCGCCACAACCGCTGCCCATCCGGATCGTAGCCGTAGGCGATCGTCTGACCATTCGGCGTGCTTACCTTGACCAATCGGCGGTCGGCGTCATACTCATACCCAGTCACGCCTTCAGGCCCCTTCCGCTCGATGAGGTTCCCGTCAGCGTCATGCCTGAACGTCACGCCTCCAGCGGCGACGAGGCGACCCGCCGGGTCGTAGCTGTAACTGACCGAGGACGAACCTGAGGACGTCCGAGCCCGGCTGCCGTCAGGGAGGTACGCATACTCAACCCGATCCCCTTTGGCGCCCGTTACCGTCGTAAGCCGTGAAAGCCCATCATAGCCGTACCGCTCCATCGAGCCGTCATGGGCGGTCGCAGACGCGGGGCGACCTGAGGGATCATACTGGTAGCTACGTCCTGCGATCGGTTGTCCGGCCCGCTCATACCCTACACCCTTCGCACGGCCATTTAGCTCGTAGGAGATCCTGCCCGTCACCCCGTTGGGGTAGCGAACCTCCGTCATGCGCCCGGCAGGGTCATAGGCAAAACGTAGAATGGCGCCATCCGGCGGTGTCAGCTCTGCGAGGCGGCCGGCCGCGTCGTAACGGTACCGAGTCACGCCTCCGGCGGTGTCCACCATTTCCGTCCGGCGCCCGGCGGCGTCATAGGCGTAGCGGATCGTCTTGTTCAAGCGAGGGTACTGTACACTAACCAGGCGGTTCAAGGCGTCGTACCTGTACTGGATTGCTTCCTCGCCTTGCCTTGCAGCCACGGCATTTCCGGCCCGGTCATATTGAAATCGTCGCTCGCTGCCGTCGGGATAGCTGATACTAACAACGCGCCCAAGGCGGTCGTATCCATATCTGACCCCCTTTCCAGAGGGTGAGAGTTTGGAGACTGCGTTGCCGCAGTCGTCGTAAGCGAGACGCATCACTGGCCCAAGCGGGTCTTCGACGGCAGCCACTCGGCCGAGCTGGTCTCTGAGGTAGCGGACGCTCAGGCCGGCCGGATCGAGTTGCTCAAGGAGCCGTCCCGCTGCATCGTACCGATACGCGGCCTTGCCGCCGGCCGGATCGATCACCTCCGTGACCTTCCCCACCGGGCCGAACCGGTACCGCCAGGTCCTCCCGTCGGGCTCGGTCAACGCCTCGACGCGGCCGGCGGGATCATACGTCAGAGTAGTCCGGCCCGACTGGTTCGCCAGGACCGTTGGCCGCCCGCCAGCGTCGTAGGCACGTCGAAGCTCGTTTCCAGTCGGGTCCCGCAAGGTGGCGAGGCGGCCCTCGGCGTCGTACTCGTACCGCGAGCGGTGGCCCAGGCCGTCGATCCGGGCGACTCTCCGACCAAGCGGATCATACTCGTACCGGAGGACGACCCCGCTCGCGTCTGTGATCTCCCGCAGGAGCCCATCCGGCGTGTAGCTTCGGACCGTCCTCCCACCCGCCGGATCGACGACGGCGACGAGCTGGCCGCCGATATCATACTCGTACCGGGTGACGCGGCCGGCCGAGTCGGTCACCGCACTCAACCGGCGCATCGGGTCATACTGGTAGACCGTCTCTCGCCCCTCGGCGTCCACCTTCTTGATCAGGTCTCCGACCCCGTTGTAGGCCCAACGAGTCTCCGCCGCACTGGCCCCGATTCGTCTGACCTGCCGGCCGAGAACGTCGTACTCGTATCGCGTCTTCTGCCCGGCGGCGTCCGCCTGCTCGATCAGGTTTCCCGCCTGGTCATAGCCAAACCGTGTCCGGGCGCCGGTTGGATCGATCCGCTCGACGATCTGGCCGCGCGCATCGTACACGCCGCGCGTCGCCGCCCCGTCCCCTCGAACCGCCGCCAGCCGGTTCCCTCTGGCATCGTACTCGAAGCGGGCACGGTGGCCTGCCCCGTCGATGACCTCGAGCAGCCGGCCGGAGACCGGGTCGTGGCGGTAACGGGTCGTCCGCCGCAGCGCGCTCGTCTCACTCAAGAGGCGTCCCGAACTATCGTATTGATAGGAGGCGAGGATCCCCTTCGGCCCGCTCACGCTTAGCGGTTGGTGGAAGTCTGGATCGTAGAGCACGGCCGTCCGACGGCCGGAAGGCTCAGTGACGGCCAACTCCCGTCCGCCTTGAGCGTATTCGTAGACGGTCCGACGGCCCGCAACGTCGGTGACCATCGTCCGACGAGACAGCACGCCGCCCGGCTCCCACTCGTATCGGTAGGTCGTCGTCCCAGGGCCAGGTCCCTGCTGCGCCAGGACCGCGCCGGTATCGCCCTCGTAGGTCATCCGCGTCTCCGCGCCGTCGGTGTAGATCAGCCCGACCAGCCGATCGCGGCCATCGTACTCGTAGCGTCCCTCGCGCCCGGCCTGGTCGATGACGCTGATCAGGCGGCCTCGCGTGTCGTACTGGTAGCGAATGATCCCTCCGGCCGGGTCCTTCACCATCACGACGAATCGGCCGCCGGGACCGCCATACATAAAGGTCAGCCCCCGCCCTGAATCGCTCGTGACTCTCATGAGCTTGTCGCCCTGGTACTCCAAGCGGAGGGCATTGCCGTTTCGGTCCTCGATCCGTCCCAGCCGGCCCTGTCGATCGAACAGCTCCCGAGTCCCGGCGGCCGTCTGCCTCAGGAGTGACCCGTCCGGCCTCTCCTCCGCCTGCTCCGGGCCGCGCACGGTGGCTCTGTACCGCGATCCGCCGGTCGCAGCGCCCGGGGTGTTGCCGTCCGGCCTGAACTCGATCAGGGCGCCATCGGGCTCCACGATGGCAATCCTTCCCGCAAGGCGGAGCGCCCGCATCTCCAGGTTGGACTGCCACTTCAGTCCGAAGAGACCGGCCGCAGACGACCGACTGTTGTAATTCCGCGTAACCTCCAGCGACGGGCCTCGAGAGGGGACAGACAGGTCAATCCCGGGAAGCGTGAGATTTCCCGTGCGGAGGTTGACCGGGTCGCCGGGATGGTGGACGAAAAGCCTATCGGAGGACGTGCCCCGACCGAAGTGCAAGGCCAGCGCGTTATCGAACGCCGCGACACGGGAGGCTCGCCCCCGGGAATCGGCCTCCGCCAGTTCACGGCCGATGAGACCCATGAACGGCTCAAGGACGAATGCCACGAGAACGATCAGCGCAGTCAGCCGTCTAGCAATCATAGGCATGTGATATCCCCCCTTACCGCCCGAGCCGGCGCATCCGGCGCGGGCGGTTCACTAGAGGCCGCCGGTCTGTAGAACTGCGATCACTACTTTCTCGTGTACGTCACAGTGTTGGGAGAAGCCCCGAAGGTAATTTGGGAGTTGGTGTACGTCCCATCTGCCTGCTGAGCCCCTGCCACTATCTTCCCAACATATCTTGGACAGTCTTTTGCTGGACTGTTATATGTCAGATGTACTTTTCCGACGCCCGTAGCCTGAAGCGTTGCCTGGGTCTTGAAGCTCATCTCAGGACAGTCAACAACATCGTAGTCCAATGGACCTTCCCACTTACCGGCAGCGACGCGGCGGAGGGTCATAGTAAACCTTAAATTGCCTAAAAAGTCTGCGTTGTAGGTTGCCTGCCACGTGCCTGACAAGTCAATACCCTGCGCGCCTGACCCAGGGGTCGGGGGCGGCGGAGGGGGCCCGGGCGGCGTGACCGGCGGCAGCGTGGTGGGCGGGGTCTTCACCGGCGGCGTCCTCGGAGGCGCCCCCCCGGCGGTCTTCGCTGGCTTTGACCCTGGTGATCCACCTCCGGTGGACGGTCCATACGGGCCACCCCCTCCGCCCACCGGAGGCCCTCCAGGCAGCGGCCCCCCCAACGGCCCCAACCCGGGTGGGCTGACCAGACCTCCGACGACGACTCCGGGCTGCAATCCCGGAGGCAGCGGTAGTCCCGGCGCGCCTGGAGTGCCACCTTGACCCCCGCCTGGGGTCGAGCCGGGCGGTGGCTCCGCATAGCCCCCCTGTGTCTGACCGGGCGTGTCTGGTTGCGTGGGGGGCGCCTTACCCCCCGGATCCTGCGCTTGGACCTTCCCCGCCTCTTTAGTGGCGCCGGCGATGTCCGCTTTCTTCTTCACCCTCACCGTCGCCGATCCGCTCAACCCCTCGAGGGAGGCCGTGACCGTGTACTCACCGTCCACATCGGAGCTGAATGTAGGACCGTTTTCCCAGGTCGTGGGCGGGGCCGTCAGGTTCACAGCCTGGTCCGGCTTGTCCGAGTACACCCCCGACGCTTGGCAGGTCGCCGACTGTTCCTTGGCCACTATCGTCGTGGGGCGGCATGCCACCTGAAAGGCAGACAGGTAGCGGGTAGGTTGGGCGGGGCCTGTGGGAGGGAGGGGTTCGGAAGGCTCCGTAGGGCCGATGGGGGGGGTCGGCGGGGTGGAATCACTAGAGTCCGAAGGGGTGGACGGTGGAGGCGTGGCCGGTTTCGTGGAAGGTGTAGCGGCGGCTGCGCGACACGCGTAGGCGTCGTCGAAGTAGCGACTGAGCTCCTGAATCCGCGCGTCGGCCTCCGACCGCTTCATGCCAGAGCCGACCAACTCGTAGCCACCCCGGGGATTGGTGTACCGGGGCGTATCGCACGCCGCGGCCGCGAAGTGGAAACAGGCCGGGGGATCGCCGAAGAGTTTATAGCGCCAGACGCAGTACTCCCCTCCGCTGCCGGCGGCCACGGTCGCCGGCGGGGGCGCTGCCGCCTGCGACGGGCCGGGGGCGATTCCTCGACACGCGTCGCTGAAGTAGCGGCTCTGCTCCCCGATCAGCCGGTCGGCGTCCCCCCAGTTCATGTTCGAGCCTGCCAGCGGGTAGTCCGGCTTATTCGCATACCGTCTGTTCTCGCAGGTGGAGGCCACGAAATGCCAGCAGTCCGGGTATGGATCGCCGATGAGCTTGTACCGCCAGACGCAGATATTGCCCCCGGTTCCGGCTTGGACGGGAGGGGGCGTGCCAATCCCGAGAATATCGGGCGTGCCCTTGGCGAGGACCGTCACGTTCAGGCTGAGGGTGAGCTCGCCGGCGCCGCGCTGGCGAACGACGACCCGCACCGGTGTGGTCCCAGGGAGGGCGCTGTCGCTGGCGGAGAACCCCTCGGAGAAGATGTATTCGCCTTGGTGATCCGATACGCCCGCAGTGTACATATTGCCCGGGTCCTGGGAAGTGGTTCCGGGGAACACCTCAATCCCGCTGCTCAGCCGCGGATAGACTACCTCCACCTCGACGCGGTCGGCTGTGTTGCTACGCCACCCCTGGAGGACCACACCGCAGCTCTTGCTGACTTGGCCCGGCACCAGTTGTAGGATACCGCCACAGTCCAGGCGCGCGCTCAGTTGCCCGCCGGTGGTGCTGGATATGGGCGGCGACGACGGCGAACCCGGTGCAGGCCCGACGGGCCCACCCTTCTTAGGGAGCACGATGACCGAGAGCGGAAGCGTGACGCTGCCGGCGCCGCGCTGGCGGACGACGATCTGGAATGGCGTGGTTCCTGGCGGTGCACTGTCGTCGGCCCGGAAGTACTCACTGATTGGGTATTCGTCCCGTTTGTCCGAGACACCAGCGGTGTACATATTGCCCGGGTCCACCGAGGTGTTGCCAGACATCACGATGCCTCCAGGGGGAGGGTTCGGGAAGAGCACCACCTCCACCGGATCAACGGTGTTGCTGCGCCACCCTTCCACAATTACCGTACAGGCCTTGCTGCCTTGGCCAGGCACCACTTCTAGGAGGCCGCCACAGTCCAGCCGTGCCGTGAGGTGCGGCACAGGCCCCGTGTCCTCCTCTTTCTTCTTCAGCCAAATCACCACCGAGTAATCCTTTTGCTCAATCACTGTCACCCGGTCGCTGCCGCTGGTGTAGCCTTCGGCCTCGGCCGTGACGCTATAGGAGTCCGGCGGCAGCTTCTCGAACACCATTCGGTCCGGGTCCCGCAGGAAGGTTTTCCAGCCGGCGGCCGGGGTGAGATCGACTCTCGGGTTAGGCACCGCTTTCCTAGTGGCTTCATCCATGACCGAAACGTGGAGAGTCGCTACAGCGGGTGGCTTCGGGAGCGGGACGAGCCGGACAACCACCGGGTGATCCTTGCAGTCCGTCACCGTCACTGAGGCGCTACTGCTGTTGTAATCTCGGTGCTCCGCCACGATACTATACGCTCGCTGATCCACGCCGACGTACTTCGTCGAGCTCATCGACGCGCTCATCGTTCCCGAGGGCGGGGTGAGACCAACTTTCGCGTCCCCGATCGGGCTCCCGGAGGCGGCATCGACAACCGAAACGGTGATGACGGCCCCGGGCTTCTCGAACTGAGTCTTGTCCTTCACCCATAGTGACGCGTTCCATGCCGCTTCCAAGCGAGCCACCAGACCCTCGAAGTACCTTTTCCTTTTCTCCGCTTCCTGGCTCTTTGGCAGGAGTACAGTCAGTTCCTTTTTCTTTTGCTCAAGCTGTTGCTCGGCAGCCTTCTTATCCGCCGCGCTCTTGGTGCGAGTGAATTCGTTCGCCCACAGGTACACGTCGTACTCGGTGAACCGTGGTCCCCCCCCGGGGGGACCCTGATACTTCCGCAGCCCCTCATCGACCTTTTGCTGAGCAAACCTTTGAAACTCATCCTTGTTTTCACCATATAGATACTGTCGATACTGGGGCAGGCCCGGAAATTTCTTCACCGTACCGGTGTCCGCGGGATTGACCCCCATGTGGCTCAGGCCCTGGTCGAGGACATTGCCGAAGTCGACCCCTGAGGCACCCGGTTTACCTGAGGCTGGGACCGCGGCTATGAGTGCCGTGGTCATACCGCTGATGACCTTCAACTTGATGAGGTTAACCGTTGTGATATGCACTTTGTCAAGGAACTCGATGCGTTTCTTGAGATCGTCTATGTTCTTTTCCGTGGGCTGGGACGGCACTGTCGGGATCAAGCGACGGACAGCGTCGAGGGCGGCTTTCACGTCGAGGACGTCCGGCGCTTTTTTGCCGCACGGCAGCGCCGCCAGCAGACGATCCATAAAGGGCAGATCATGCTCCAGGCGGGAGATCCCCAACTCCAGTGCTGAATCTGGAACAATACTGCCCCCATTTCGATTAGCGAACTCAGCGATGTCCCTGAGGACATCTTGAATATCGTCCTTCAGAGACTCTGGCTCCTTGGCAAGCGAAGGCAGGACAGGGAAGCTGCCTATCACCGCGAGCACGGACCAAACAGCAAGCAACCTACAAATGCGCTTCATGACAAACCTCCCGCAAGCGTCGTCTCCCCTGGTGGTCAGCCTTGCTTTTCCAACCGATTCCTTCCTCACCCCCGCAGTCCTCGAAACACCAGATCCGGAAGAGGCCAGACACCCACCGTCAGGAGACGGGCCAGAGCGATCATTGGATGCTAACTAGCGATGGTGGTGGCCTCTGGCCCCATGATGCCCTCCATGCCCTCCTACGTGGTGCCGGTGGTGTTGGCTGAAAGAGATCGTGCTCCACCTGTGAAGCCAGGGCGATAGACCCCACCAGCCGGCGTACGGAGGAGCATAGGGATAAATGGGGCCGTAAGAATAACCGTCGTAGCCTGGCGTCATAGAGCTGGGCGGGTTCGCCGCAAACACCGGAGCGCTCTGCATGTAGTGCCAGGGTTGAGGCATCGCGATCTCGATCGAGAACTGCCGGGGACGAACGCGCGCGTAGGTCTGTGCCTCAAACTCCCGCACCGCTCCCCAGACCGCCCCCCAATTCACCGGGCGTCCTTGCGAAGATTCCTGATCATAGGCGGCCTCAGATTCCGAGGCATGCTGGTCGAGAGTGGCCGATGCCGCATCCTCACTCGAATATGCCAAGAGGAGTGCTACTGCGACGAGACACATCATAATACCCGTTCGGATCTGAGCTCTCATCACTGATCACCCCTTACCCATCGGCGAGTGACCGACCTATACGAAGCCCGATTCACTTCCGCAGGATCACGACGCGGAGATCAAGCCGGTTCGCGGTCACATTAATCGGTTCGAGGCGAAAGCCGGTGAACCGCTTGGACGCCAGCTCATCGGCAATAAAACTGGTCTTCCCGCCATAGTCGAGCTGGAGTTCTGCCGTGCCCTGGGTGAAGTTACGCTGGTGGACCGCCTTGACCCCTTGCAGGTCGTTCTCCAGGAACTTCTTGACAGCCGTCAAGTCTTGGTAGGAAACCAGGCCGGAGATGACGAGGGTGATTTCCTGGGATCGGCCGTAGACCTCCTTCTTCCAACTGTCCAAGATGTCCTTGATCAAGGCGTCAGACAGCTTCTCGCTCGCCTCTTTAATGGCGAGGGCCCCGCCCTGCATTTCGTCGATGTGGGCTTTGGTCGCCTGCTCGCTGCGTGACGAGATGATGCGGCCATCGTCGGCTCGATACACCCTCGCTTGCAAGGTAGCCTGTATCGACTGGATCTGTGTTCCAAGCAGCCTGCCACCCGCATTCTTGGAGAAAGCCCGGCCTGTGATCATCACCTGAGCTCCGTACTGAATGCTGGCTGCGACAGCGGCCTTCTCGTCTCCCTCTAGCAGCAGGATTGCCTTCTCGCGAGATGTGTTGGTCCGGACCATGGCCGGATCCACGACGCTGAAGCCCGCGGCCATCAGCCGGTCCACGATCGTGGACTCGGCCTGACCGACATTTCTCCACTCGGTGGTCCCGAAGAGCCCTCCCACCTGCTCCTCGATGATGACCATGACCTTCGGCTTCTCCTTTAGCACCTGGATCAGTCCCAGTGCTTCCAGGGTCCGCTGAAGGTTCTCTCGCCCAACCTCGGCCATGACAGTGACACGGAACTCCTGACCAACCCGCTCTTCCTTCACGATCTGATAATTCTTCACATAGCCGGACGTCTGGGCCAGGATCTTGTCGTGGACCACCTGGAAGTTATTGGTCATGGTGTCGGAGGAGATTAGCGTTCCGACCGCTTGCTCCACCGCGCGACGGAGGGCGTCATCGATCGCCTTCTCGCGGGCAATCGTCACGTTGCCGGTGATCGCCGCCACACCTTCGGCCGTAATCGTCTGTGCAAACGCGTCCGGAACCACGAAAAGCACCAACAGGACAAGCGAGACGATGGGCCACGACACTCCTGGTCGGCGTTTCCCGAGACCTTGTCTCATTACCGACACCCCCTTTGTCTCCTTCCAAATGAAGACCCGAACCTTTACACGAACTTACTGTCGCAATCCCGGAATGGATCTTCCACAATCGGCCCAACCCTTACCATAATCCGAAAGCGATAACAAGCGATTTTGGATTGTCCAGCGGTAAAGCAAAACGGCCCCGGAGGTAATCCGGAGCCGTTTCGGCGTCAGTAGCTACAGAGTGGTTTAGATGTCGAAGTAGAGGGCGAACTCCCACGGGTGGGGGCGGAGGCGGATCGGATCGACCTCGTTCTTCCGCTTGTACTCGATCCAGGTGTCGATCGCATCCTGGGTGAAGACGTCGCCCTTCAGCAGGAACTGATGATCGGCCTCCAGGGCATCCAAGACCTCTTCCAGACTCCCCGGCAACTGCTTGATCCCTTTCGCCTCCTCCGGCTCGAGTTCGTACAGGTCTTTATCGATCGGCTGGCCAGGATCGATCTTCTTCTGGATCCCGTCGAGGCCCGCCATGAGCATGGCGCTGAACGCCAGGTAGGGATTGCAGCTCGGATCGGGGGTCCGGAACTCGATCCGCTTGGCCCCTTCGCTCTTGGAATAGACGGGAATCCTCGCGCACGCCGAGCGGTTCCGCTGGCTGTAGACTAGGTTGATCGGCGCCTCGTAGCCGGGAACCAGCCGCCTATAGGAATTGGTGGTCGGGGCGATGAGGGCGCACAGGGCGGGGGCATGCTTCAGCAGACCCCCGATGTAGTAGAGCGCCGCAGAGGAGATATCCCCGTAGCCGCCGAGTTCCCAGAAGATGTTCTTGCCGCCTTTCCAAAGGCTCTGGTGGACGTGCATACCGGAGCCGTTGTCCTGGAAGAGCGGCTTGGGCATGAAGGTGGCCGTCTTGCCATGCTTGCGGGCGGTGTTCTTGGCGCAGTACTTGTACCACAGGACGCTGTCGGCCATCCGGGTGAGGGTGCCGTACCGCATGTCCACCTCTGTCTGGCCGCCCGTGGCCACTTCGTGGTGGTGGACCTCCACCGGAACCCCCACCGACTCCAGCGCCAGGACCATCTCAGAGCGGATATCCTGGAACTTGTCCATGGGGGGCACCGGGAAGTACCCCTGCTTATAGCGGGGCTTGTAGCCGAGGTTCGGCTTCTCGTCCCGCCCCGAGTTCCAGAACCCCGCCTCGGAGTCGATGAAGTAGTAGCCATGCTGGTAGCTCTGGTCGAACCTGATGTCGTCGAAGAAAAAGAACTCCAGCTCGGGCCCGAAATAGGAGGTATCCGCAATCGCGGTTGACTTGAGGTATGCCTCGGCCTTCTGCGCGATGTACCGCGGGTCCCGGGTGTACAGTTGTCGCGTCACCGGATCCATGACGTTGCAGATCACGACCATGGTGGGCACCGACAGGAACGGGTCCATGGCCGCGCTCGCCGGATCAGGGATCAGGAGCATGTCCGACTCATGGATCTGCTGAAAGCCTCGAATAGAAGAGCCGTCGAAGCCAATCCCGTCGGCGAATAGTTCCTCCGTTAACTCCCGCACCGGTATCGAGAAATGCTGCCACAGGCCGGGCAGGTCAATGAACCTGAGGTCAACGATCTTCGCGCCCCGCTCCTTCGCCAGCTTGATGGCATCCTTTGGTGTCATAGGACCTGTTTCCTCCTTATCTTATCGAGTCGAACAGTTCGCCATTGAACACGCCTAGCGCGCCGCAATCTCCCCAGCTCGCTGGGGAGTCGAGGTGCGCGAATACAGATCGTTTAGGTTCCGTTCGCTTCGAAGAACCCACAGCTTTCTGGGGGGTTCTTCAAGGGTCCGTGGATCGCCAGGAATCCACCTGGAGCGCCCCGTCAAATCGCAGCCTCGCCCCTCTCGCCGGTCCGGATTCGGATCACATCGTCGATCGATACGATGAAGATCTTCCCGTCTCCGATCCGGCCGGTCTTCGCCGAGGACTGGATCGTCTCGACGACCTTGTCACACTTATCATTCGGGACGACGATTTCGATCTTCACCTTGGGTAGAAAGTCGATGGTGTATTCGCTGCCCCTGTACAGTTCGGTGTGCCCTTTCTGCCGGCCGAAACCTTTGACCTCGCTTACGGTGAGCCCCTGGATCCCCACCTCCGCCAGTGCGCTCTTCACTTCATCAAGTTTGAAGGGCTTGATGATCGCTTCGATCTTCTTCATCCGCCATCCTCCATCTCTGAAGGCGTTCGCCTTCCACGTAGGGGTATCATATGTCTAGTCCAGGCCCTAAAACGATGTCAGCCTTCACCTCTGCCACGTTTGAAAAGCAAGTCGTATGCCAAGATATCGGATACTTCAACTGTACGCCAGCGCTCTTTTGGTCCGCCAAACACGCAGCCTTGGGGCGCGCTCAGCCACCTTCCTGGTCGGGGGGATCACCGTACTGCCGAAGCTTTGCGCACCCTCTCCCCTCCCTGACCTGTTTTTATGCAGCTACGGCCGCGCCTCTCGGAGGTACTTGGCCGCATCTTCCGGCAGGACGGGATTGATGTAAAAGCCGCTTCCCCACTCGAACCCGGCGACCTTGGTGAGCGTCGGCATGATTTCGAGATGCCAGTGATAATGATCCACCTCTTTTTCCTGCAAGGGCGAACTATGAATCAAGTAATTGTAGGGCGGGTCCGTCAGCAGCCGGTTCATCCTGCCAAGGACCTCTTTCAAGATCCGGGAGCAGCTTACCATGTCGTGTTTCTGCGCGTCCTGGAAGAACGGTTCATGGCTCCTAGGGAGGATCCAGCTCTCGAACGGAAAGCGCGACGCAAAGGGCGCGATTGCGACGAACTCGTCGTTCAGCGCGATCACCCTGATCTCCTGCTGCAGCTCCTGCCGGACGATGTCGCAGTAGATACATCGATCCTTGTAATCGAAATAGGCCTTGGCCCCGTCCACCTCTTCTCTCGCGCGCTTGGGGACGATGGGGGTCGCAATGAGCTGGGAGTGGGGGTGCTCCAGCGATGCCCCGGCTTGCTCGCCATGATTCTTGAAGATCAGGATGTAGCGGAACCGATCATCTTTCTTGAGATCGAGGATCCGATCCCGGTACGCCCACAGGACATCCTCGACTCGTTCCTCAGGCATGTCAGAGAGAACATCATCATGGTCTGGCGATTCGATGATGACCTCGTGGGCGCCGATTCCGTTCATCTTGTCGTAGATCCCTTCGCCCTGCCGATCCAGCTCTCCTTCGATCTGAAGCGCGGGGAACTTGTTCGGCACCACCCGAAGGCGCCACCCCTCTCGATTGGGCGGGCTGCCGTCCTTGCGGTAGGCCATGATCTCGGGGGGGGTCTTGTCCTCGTGCCCTGGACAGAATGGGCAGAAACCCAATTTCTTCGGCGGCGGCGCGATCGCAAAGTCCGAGGGGCGCTTCCCTCGTTCCGTCGAGATGATGACCCACCGCGAGGTGATCGGGTCTTTCCGAAGCTGCGGCATCCGGTTGGCTTCTCCTCTGTGGCGGAATGCACCCGTAGAGCAGCCGTACACTAGATCACTTGCCTTGAAATGTCAATGGGCAGGGCGTGAAGGAATGTCGATCTGGCGTATCTCGTGGCGAGGACTCACCCTGCCCGATCACCGCTCGGCAACGCTAGGCCGCATCCGGGCCAGGGCTTCCCTGAGGAGCGTCACCACATCGCGCTGCATCGGCAGCGGCAGGCCATCCACGGTCAGTTCGCGCCGCCCAGAGAGCCCATCCCTGGCACCCGCCAGCACACAGGCTTTCAGCATCCTGGCCTCGTCTATGGGGCGATGGAGGAGCCGGGGATCGCCCAACCCGAGCGCAAGCCCGGCGACTATGGCATAGGCGCCCCAGTTGGACACAGATGAGACAACGACCAGATCGGCTGGGATCGCGCACGCAATCGGCGAGCGACAGGGACAGGCGCAGCGACGGGACATGGCCGGGATCCTCAGCCGGCGGCGCATGACCCTGCCGAAGCCGAGTTCGTTTCCCCTGTCCCCCACGCCGATGGTCAGGACCCTGCGTCGCCGGGCCAGCGCGAAGAGGGCTTCGACGCCCGCGTGGGTGCTGCTTACATCCTCTCCGATCGCGTTGTGGGTGATCCCCAGATCGTTCGGCCCCAATCGCTCGATCGAGATCACTGCCGCGGGCTTGACGCGATCCCACAGGGCCGTGGCAGCCAGGCCGGCCCGGTCGCGGCGAAGCGGGAACGGCGCGTAACGGACAGCCCGCCGCCAGCCCGCGTTCCGGGAGCCGTCAGCCAGCGCATCCAGCGTCGCCATGATCGGTCTCCGGAACCTGGCCTCCGCCACCAAGAACGGACGCACACCGAAGGCCAGGGCGAGCCCTCGGGCGAGGACCGCGGCTCCGAGCGGGCCGTCGGTCTCGCCGCGCGGCAAGGCGGGCGCCGCGCCGGCGCCGGTCAGCAGGAGGACGGCCGCTCCGGGGCGAAGGGCCGCCTCGAGTCGTCTGGCCGCCGCCGCACAGAGCGGCTCCACGGCCAGGCTCCGGGCAGCCTGGTACAGTCTGGAGAGGTCTCGTGCGCGGCTCGTTGACCCCGTCTCGCCGAGCAGGCAGATCCGATCGATCGTCTCCGAGATCTGAGAAGGCCCCACCCTCATTGGAGCCTGACGGTGACACGGGCCCGCAACTTGTTGCTCGTGTGACCCAGCTCGTCCACGACGAAGACCTCGAAGACCCGGATCCCTTCGGTTTCCCACTTGAAGATCGCCTCGACCCTGCCGATCGCCTGCCCGAACTTCTCACCTCTAAGATCCAGGACAGTCGCCGCAAGCGCTTGTGTATAGACCCACTCCCGAACCTCGGAAGGGAAGATGTGGGCTTCGGTGATGTCGGCGTCAGTATCTTCGAAGTCGAAGCTGAGTCTCACGTCTTCCCCGACCCTGACCTTCTCCGGTTCGATCCGGAGGTTCGAGATGACCGGCACGCCCGGGCCGGGTGACGTCGGTTCGATCCGCCAGGTCGCGCACGCTGAAAGTGCGAGTGCCAGACCACTGACCAGCACGACCCGCTTCACTCCATCCACCCATCGACGCTGAGTCACCGCGGCTCCCCTTCCTCGGATTGCCTTACCGTCCGCCCGTCAAGACTGACCCGGTACTTCCCCATTCCTTCTTCCACGCCGATCCGATACGATTGCCCGCCGAGGGTGAGCGTATAGTTCTGCCTATCTCGCCACCGCGGCCAGCCACCCCGCAACGCCAGGAACTTTCCCTCGTAGGCCCTCCGGGCATCGCGCGCCTCTGGCATCGAGATCCGACAGAAGCGGACGGCCTGACCCGGCATGGCCTGGGCCAGCCGATAGGCATCCTCTCCGATGACCACTGCAATTTTCGTGTAGCCGCCGGTCGTCTGGCGGTCCGCCAGCAAGATGATCGGCTGGCCATCGGCCGGGACCTGCACCGCGCCCAAGGGGGTCGAATCGGAGATGATGTCCGCGCCTGCCCGATGAGCGATCGGCGGACCCTGTAACCGGACACCCATTCGGTCCATCTCCGGCATCACCCGATAGGTTCCGGCCAGGAAGGCCTGAATCCCCTCGCCTGTGAACTGATCGTCCTGTGGCCCAAGGATGACGCGTAGCGTGAGCACGTCACCTACAGCGTCCCACCATCCCGGTGGGAGGCGGCGGCCTGCGACCGGGAGGCGTCGCGTCCCGGCCTGGCCAACCGGCAGGAGATCACCCTCACGCAAAGCTCGACCGTGAAAGCCTCCGAATGCCGCTGGGAGACAGGTAGAGCGGCTGCCGAGCATGGGTGGGACGTCGATCCCTCCGGCAACAGCGAGATAGGCGCGCAGTCCCCGCCTGGCTCGCCCCAACTCAAGAAGCTGGCCGCTCCGGATATCGATTGCCGCATCGGACTCGACCGGCCTGCCGTTGACAAGCGGCTCCATCTCGGCCCCGACGATGGCGACGGTCAGATCGGCACGCGCGCGGAGAGCGGGCCCCTCGCCCGTCACCTCCAGCGCCGCCGCCCCCTCTTCGTTATCGACCAGCAGGTTGGCGGTCCTGTATGCTGCTTGATCCATCGCGCCGGAGGTCGGCACTCCATATTTGTGATACCCGAACCGTCCAAGATCCTGAACGGTAGTCAGCAATCCTGGTCTGACGACCTCAAGGGCTTCCACCCGCCGCCTTCAGGTACTCGCGCTCTTCGATCCGTACGAAGCGGACCTTGTCGCCCGGCGAAATCGGGGTCGGCGCCTTCCGGGCGGCATCGAAGAGACGAAGGGAGGTACGGCCGATGATATGCCATCCGCCAGGGCTCTCCAGAGGATAGACGCCGGTCTGCGTCCCGGCGATCCCGACCGAGCCGGCCGGCACTCTCAACCGCGGTGTGGAAAGGCGAGGGACCGAAAGCCGCTGTGACAACTCGCCCAGGTAGGCGAATCCCGCCGTAAAGCCCAGCATGTAGACATGATAGAGCGGCGCTGCATGCAGGCGAACCACGTCATCCTGGGGGAGGCCGGTGTGGCGGCCGACGAACTCCAGGTCGGGCCCGTATTCGCCCCCATAGACGGTCGGGATCTCCACCAGCTTTGGCCGCTGCCCGCCCTCCCCTCCGGACGAGCCCAGAAGGCCGCTGATACGATCCTTTAGGACATCCCGGTCGATCGCGAGCGGATCGTAGTAAATCGCCAACGATCGATAGGTGGGTACGGCCTCCTGAACCCCCGGGAGCGTGGCTCGTTCGACGGCCAGACAGAGGGCGCGGACGTGCAGGTTCAACGCGATGTCGATCCGATCGCCCAGCTCCACCACCAGGCAGCTCTCGCCCGCATCAAGAAACCTGACCGCCAAGGACCTCCTCCAACGGGACAACGTTCACGCCTGTTTCCGCCAGCCGTTCCCGCAGCCGTCTCGCGATCGCAGGCACCCCTGGCGTGTCGCCATGCAGACAGATGCTGTCGATGGAAGTGGTGAGGACCCGGCCGGTGATGGCTGTCACCTTCCCCTCCAGCATCATCAGGACCCGATCAGCGACGGTTTCGGGATCAGTGACAAGCGCCCCACGCAGTTGTCGAGAGACCAGGCTTCCATCCTCGTTATAGGCTCGATCGCCAAATCCCTCCCTCGCCACTTTCAGCCCCGCCTCCTGCGCCGCCTTCACCAGCTCAGACTCCGGGGGGCCAACCAGGATGAGCGTAGGATCGGCTTCGGCAACTGCCTCCGCAATGGCTTTCGAAATCGCCTGGTCCCTGGCCGCCAGGTTATAGAGTCCACCGTGAGGTTTGACGTGCTGTAATCGAACCCCCTCGGCCTTGGCGAAGGCGGCCAGCGCGCCGATCTGGTAGAGGGTATAATCTCTCGCCTCGCCGGGCGAGAGCTGCATCGGTCGCCGGCCGAAGCCGAGCAGGTCGGGATAGCCGGGATGTGCCCCGACACGAACGCCGTGTCTCTTCGCCAGCCTCAGCGTTGCGCGCATCACGCCCGGGTCGCCCGCGTGCCATCCACAGGCGATGCTGGCCGAGGTGATGTGCGGCATCAGGGCCTCATCATCTCCCAACTTCCAGGCCCCGTAGCTCTCGCCCATGTCGCTATTCAGATCGATCTTCATCGCGGGAAAGGGCTGCTGAGTAGCTGTTCGACCGCAGCGGCGACGATTTTGCCCGGTCCGAGAGGGCATGCGACGCCTTCACCATGCAGGTTAATCTCCGGTATCCGATCGGTTGACATGGCGTGGATTTTACAATAATGTCGCACGTAGTCAAAAGATTTCACATGAATCGCGTTCTTCGGAGATCGGCAGTGGTGGGAAATTCCCTACATCCTGCTGATGCCCATAACAACTCAACCTCAAGGAGGCGGCCATGGCTGACACGATCAGTCGAGCAGACTACTTTTACATTGAAACTCCCAACAGGCCCGGAGAGGCGGCGCGAGCGTTGTCCACGTTGAAGGATGCAGGCATCAACCTGCTGGCCTTCTCCGGGTTCCCCAAGGGCCGTCGCTCCCAGTTGGATTTCATTCCCGCAGATCCGGCCGCCTTTATGAAGGTCGCCAAGAAGGCCGGGTGGAAGCTCAGCGCGAGAAAAACCGGTTTTTTCATCCAGGGTGAAGACCGGACCGGGGCCGTTGCCGACATCCTGGGCAAGCTGGCGAATGCGAAGATCAACGTGACCGCTATCGATGCCGTCTGTGCCGGATCAGGTCGCTATGGTGCGATCCTCTGGGTCAAGCCACCGGATCTCAAACGCGCCGCGAAAGTGCTCGGTCTCGGCTAAAAGTTCCGTGCTCCGAGTTCCAGGTTCTGGGTAGTCGTGCCGTTCAACTTCCAGCTTCGAAGTTGAAACCCAAGATCCGGTCGCTTGAAGCGGGTGCGCGGGTAGGGCAAAGCAGGTGGGCGGCATGCTCTGTGGAGGATCAGCGCCACCCTGCGCGAGCCGGACTCGTTCCTGCGTCCTCTGTAGGGAAGGTGCCGACTGGCACTTCCTTGCAATAATAGTCATCACGAGCGATTCTCTCCGGCTTGTCATTGCGAGCGTAGCGAAGCAATCTCACCAACGGTGCAAGTCTAGAGCTTGCTTTGTCGCTATGCTCCTCGCCATGACGCCTTTCTCCTGGTGCGGTGTTGGAAAAGGGATCACGAGAGCAGAAGCATAGAACAATCTTCTTCGCAAGGAAGCACTGGCTCGATCTGGCAATGGAGAGCGCTGACTACTCTGGACGGTTAATTGGGGAGGTGTGTGTGATTACAAAACTGGTGAGATCGCTACTGCGCCGATCTCACCAGTCGGGGCCATAGGGTTGCCCTGGCGTTGGCGGCCGCATGGTGCCATGCGCCTCGCTCGCGGGAGCTGTCGCCGGGGCTACTGCATTTCGCCGGCGTAGATCTTCATGATCTTTGTGAGCAGATCGATTGCATCTGAGCGGCGCCGCTGGAACGAGTTGCGCCCGATGATCGTGCCAAATCCGCCTCCATCGCGAATCGCCCGGATTTCCTCCAGCACCGCGTTATCGTCCTCCTTCGCCGCCCCCCCGGAGAAGATCACGATGCGACGCCCGTCGAAGGCGCTCTGAACGACGTGCCGGACGCGATCGGCCAACGTGCCGATGGGGACCTTCGTCTTCTCGTAAGCCTTCTTCGCGTCCGCCTGTTCGATGTGGGCGCTGGGCAGTTTCACCTTGATCAGGTGCGCACCAAGCTGCGCGGCGATCTGGGCGGCGTACGCCACGACGTCGATCGCAGTCTCGCCTTCCTTGCTCAGCCCGGACCCGCGGGGGTAGGACCAGCAGACCGCGACCAATCCGGATGACTTCCCCTCCGCGGCGATCTCGCGAAACTGTTGGTACATCGCGCTGCAATGGGCGGAGCCTGGATAGATCGTGAAGCCCACGGCCACGCACCCAAGCCGCAGGGCGTCCTTGACGCTTCCGGTCACCGATGAAAGCGGGTCTTTCTCGTCGTATAGCACGTCGTGGTTGTTGAGCTTCAGGATCAGAGGGATCTGGCCGGCAAAGTCTGCCGCTCCCGCCTCGAGGAAGCCGAGCGGCGCGGCATACGCGTTGCACCGGGCCTCGATCGCCAGCTCGAAGTGATAGTGCGGATGGTACCCCGGGGGGTTCACAGCGAAGCTGCGCGCGGGGCCATGCTCGAACCCTTGGTCCACCGGCAGGATCACCAGCCGCCCCGTGCCTGCGAGGTAGCCATGGTTCAGCACGCGCGCCAGGTTGGTCAGGGTCCCAGGGTTGTCGCTGCCGTACCAGCCAAGGATCTCACGAATACGCTTATTCATCGCGGTCTTCCTCCCTTTAACTGTGCCTGCGGGCCGTGATCCCGACTACCGCTTCCCCAGCCAAAACTCCTCGACAAGCGCGACGTCCTCGGCGCTGCCGATGAAGAGCGGCACTCGCTGGTGACAGTCCGATGGCTCGATGTCAAGGATCCGCTCGGTCCCGGTGCTGGCCCGGCCTCCCGCCTGCTCGACGACGTAGCCCATCGGCGCCGCTTCGTACAGGAGCCGAAGCTTGCCGGTGGACTTCTTCCCCTCGCCGGCCTCGGCCGGATACATGAAGATCCCCCCTTCGAGCAGCGTCCGGTGCAGGTCCGCGACCATCGAGCCGACGTAGCGGAGCGAATATGGCCGGCCCGTGCCTTTGTCGGGCGAGGTCAGATAATCGACCGCTCGACGCGTCTCCTGATGCCACCGATGGTAGTTCCCCTGGTTCACGCTGTAGACCTTGCCTCGTTTGGGGATTCGAATTGTCGGATGCGAAAGGACGTACTCACCGATCGTCTGATCCAGCGTGAAACCGTGCACGCCCCGGCCAGCCGTATAGACAAGGACGGTGCTGGGGCCGTACATCACATAGCCGGCCGCAACCTGCTCGTTGCCCTTTTGCAGTACATCGGTCGAGACGTGATCCCGCCCCTGGCCCCGCCGGCGACGCACGGAGAAGATCGTCCCAACCGTGACGTTGGTGTCGATGTTCGACGAACCATCAACGGGGTCAATACAGACCACATACGCCCCGGCGACACAGTTACGGTCGAAGTGAAGCGGCGCTTCCATCTCCTCCGAGACCACCGTGCAGACGAGGCGGGTCTCTTTGAGCGCACTCACGAGGATGTCGTTCGACCAGATGTCGAGCTGTTTGATCTGCTCGCCCTGTACGTTCACCTCTCCGGTGTTTCCCAACATGCCAACCAGCGCCGCGCGGTTCAACTCGCGCGAAATCAGCTTCGCGGCGAGGCTAATATGCAGCAGGAGCGTTCCGAGACCGCCTCCCGACGATTCCTGCTGGTAGTCGAGCAGATGACGGCTAAACGTGATGCCTTTGTCGATCATCGAGTCTCTATTTCAGTCGTTATCGGTCGGACCGTTGTCGAACCTCGACCGTCTCGCCGTCTTGAATGAGGACGGTGTCGGCCATACCGATGAAGAGCCCGGTGCCGACCACCCCGGGGATCGAGAGAATCGACTGCTCCAAGGCGGCCGGATCGGGGATCGGGGAGATTCCGCAATCGAGGATCTGGTTGCCGTTGTCGGTCACGAACGGCTGGCCATCGACCAGACGCACTGTTGGTCGACAGCCCAGCTCTTCGAGGCGACGCTGGCAAAGGGGCAACCCAAAGGGTACGACCTCGACCGGAAGGATGCCACGACTTCCCAGGGCCGGCACCAGCTTCTCGGCGCCGACCAGGATGATCAAGCGTCCCGAAGAGGCGGCTACGATCTTCTCCCGAACCATCGCGCCGCCATACCCCTTGATCAGGTCGAGCCTGGGGTCCACCTCATCAGCGCCGTCAAAAGTGGCGTCAATGCGGACAACCTCGTCGAGCCTCGCCAGCGGGATGGCTAGCTGCGTCGCCAGATCGGCTGTGACCCCCGAGGTCGGCACGGCCCGGACTCGCAGCCCCCTTTTCACCGCTGCCCCCAAAGCATACACGAACGCAGTGGCGGCACGCCCGGTGCCCAGACCGACAACGTCGCCATCCTTGACGAACTCGAGAGCGTGCGTGGCCACGGACGGACGCGTCTTCCGCGCGGCAGAACCGCTGGAGCGCAATCGTTGACTATGCGTGCTTGGTTCCCCGGCCATCAAATAATTTTAGAGGCTCCCGGTTGAACTGAGTGTTGTGTGAGAACCCTGACGGTCACGGGCCGCGACGGAGACCGTGTGGGGCTGGAAGGAAGTCCGTTGAAGGTGTGCCAGGCAAGGCACACCAAGACCTTTTCAAGAGTCCGCAGACATGACTATGTCCTTATACTATGTCAAGCGCTCGACTGTCAAGCCGCGGTTCGGCGAATGTCGCGGTAAGCAGAAGGAGGGCAAGCCCGATGAAAATCATGGGGCAGGCATGCGTCTCTTTGTCGTTCATCTCTCCTACCTCCTTTGTGGAGAGAGCACCGTCGCTGTCGAGACTGCCCGGGACCCGGAGGGTAAACAGGCGGTTTTCATCGAAGCGCGGGCGTTCCCTGACAATGCAGAGCCGCTCAACACACCACCCGCCTTCACCCCGCGATCATCGGTTGGAGTGCTTGCTGTCGCTCCCAAGGCGGGATGCGTGACGTCTCACCTTCCGCCCGCGGCTGGCTCCTGCGGGCCCGGTTGCGCTGGCACCCCCCTGGCGGAGGAAGTTGGCGGAGCGCCGCAGGCCACCTGAACCGTCCTGCTTTGGTTGTCCGGATTGCCATCGTATAACCGATGTGCCAGATCCACCGTCGCCGTGAACGTGCTCATCCCACCCGTGACCTGACACTGCGGCCAGGCGTAACTCAGCCGTTGCCCGCTCTGGTTGAGAATTCGGTTGGGGTCGGCTGACAGGAGGTTCACGACCTGCGGGCCGCAGGAACGGGGGCGCCCTGTCCTCGTCAAGCTCACCACCGGCCCCTCGCTCAGGAGGGCGCTCTGCCGCTCCATCCACTGGGGGTCGCCCTGATTCTCCAGATCCACGATGATTAGGCAAGCGTCCCCCGACAGGCCCCCCCGGATGTCCGCCACCGTCAGGTCAGGTTTGGCGTGGGATACAAACGGGCTATAAAATCGCGGCCCCTGGACCGTCGGGCTGACCTGCACGTCACAGGTGCCTTTCACTGTCATCTTTGCCCTGACCTGAAAGGCCAGTTTCGGTGGTTGGCCGGGCGGGCTTGGGAGGAGCGTCCTGCTGGCGGCGCACGCGGGGGGGGCGGGGGGCCGGCGGCCGGGGGGCGTGAGTACCTTGAAGCCGACGCTGAAGATGGTGTGGGAGTTCTCCAGCGCGGCGAGAACGGTCATGTCGCAGTTGGCCTCGACCAATCCGCTGGAGTCAAGACGCAAAATGATCTCGTTTGCATGTAATGTTTCGACCCGGCAATTCGCGGTAGGGTCGGGACCTTTGTTCTCCATCGAAATCTGGACACGGTCATTGCTGACGAGTTCGGCATACCCAAGAGGCTTGAGTTCTATATGCGTGGCCTCAGCCCTCCCGGCCAAGAAAGCCAAGACGAGGCCGATGAAAATCACGGGCCGGGACCTCTTGACTCCGTGTCTCATCTGTCCTACCTCCTTGTAGACAACAGCGCTGCTGCTGGTCGGATGGGCCGGCACCCATGGGGCGACCGGGCCGTTTTGGTGGGAAATCTGACTGGTAGTGCGTCCGTTCAGATCACGCCTCGTGTGCCTTGTCGTCCAAGTTATGCGAAGCTTCACCTCACCCTCCCTGGGATGACGCGATGCAGGCGTGCCCACCGGCACCCCTTATCCCCCCGCCTTCGATGCACCACGTTCACCGTCAGAGGGACGACGTTGTTACCCTCATCGCGCTCCCGGAGGATACGGTCTGCGCCGGCTCTGATTACGAATGGAACGGCGACACCCTCTGCGGCAACGGTTATTTTCTGCAAGAGGACAACATTGATGTCGGTGGTCCCTGACCGGGCGCCACCGCCGATCGCCGGCTTTGGTGCGCAGAACGAGATCCAGATCATCTCTCGTTCCGAACTCCGGCGTCGCGCCCATGGCCCGCGACTTCTTTAGACGGGAGGACCCTCGATGTTATTCGTTTCGAGGATGGGAGCCGGTTGCCGGCGGTATGCAAGCGAATGCGCCCCCATGGCCCTTGGCCTACTCACAACCAGAACCCCACCCTCCCACCTCCTCTCCCTTCGGGTGACAGGACAAGGCTCATGGAACGGTTCCAGAGCAGCATTTCCAACCATGGTGAAGGGCGAGACGGCCCTTCCTATCACGGTTCCGCGGGTTTGTCAAACAGGCGCAAAGCGAGCTTGACGTTTTGGCCGAGGTGTGATAGCGAGAAGTGACGACAGAGCAGAAATCTGCTGGTGGCGGCTGGTCGCAACCGATTGTGTGTCGCAAGAGCGCGAGTGAGTGATGCGTCTATGGTAATCGACGGGGGTGTGGAGCGGCCCGGCGATCGGGTTCCGCCTACGCACCGCGCATGGGTTGAGGTCGATCTGGGCGCGATACGCAGCAACGTGCAGGCGATCCGACGGTTGCTCACCCCATCGACCCGGCTTATGTCGGTCGTCAAGGCCAACGGCTACGGCCACGGGGCGGAAGCCGTAACTCGAACCGCGCTCTCGGCCGGCGCCTCATGGCTGGCGGTGGCCACACTGGAGGAGGGCATCCTGCTCCGGAACGGGGGGATCGAGGCGCCGATCCTTCTCTTTGCCCCGGCGATCTCCAAAGAGGAGATCGAGGCGGTCGCCGAGCATCGCCTGCAGCCGACAGTTTGTAGCCTCGCCCAGGCTCGTCGGTTCTCCGAGGCCGGCCTTGGCGCGATCGGGATCCACCTGAAGGTCGATACCGGGATGTCCCGCCTCGGGGTCTCCTGGCAAGAAGCCCAGGGCCTGCTTCGCTCACTGAGGGTCCTGCCCAATGTCATCGTCTCCAGCATGTACAGCCATCTGGCGACCGCCGATGCCCCGGACTTCCTCGCGGCCGCCCACCAGTGCCAGCAGTTCCTGGAACTGGTGGACGCGCTCGACGCGCGGGGCTTGCGGCCCCCACTCGTGCACCTCGCCAATTCAGCGGCGACGCTGGCGGTCCCCAAAACTCACTTCGATATGGTCCGAATCGGGTTGGCCCAGTACGGCCTCTACCCTGCGCCCCACCTCCGCAACACGGTTTCCCTCCAACCCGCCCTGTCTGTGAGAGCAAGGATCATCTTCGTCAAGACGGTCTCCTCGGGGACAGGGGTCAGCTACGGCCACACGTATCGGACAGGGCGCCTGACGCGACTGGCCACTGTGGCCGTCGGCTATGGCGATGGGGTCCCGCGTGCCCTCTCGAACCGGATCGTGTTCCTGGTGCGTGGCCGGCGGGTTCGTCAGGTCGGCATGATCACCATGGACCAGTGTCTGATCGATGTCACCGACGTCCCGGAGACGATCGAGGGGGATATCGCGACACTGCTAGGACAGGATCGAGCGGAGCGCATCTCTGTCGGTGAGTGGGTGGAATGCCTGGGGACGATCCCCTACGAGATCCTCACGGCCCTCTCGCCGCGTCTGCCACGGGTTTTCTGCCAGGAGTGATCGGCGCCCCCCCTCGGTGTCAGACTTTTGAAGTTGACTCGCCCAGGAAATACTGTTAGAAGATCGGACGGCAAAGCTATGCTCTCGCGTCGGGACAGGGCGAGGCTTTGTAGACACGGACTTCGCCGTGTGGTATAGTGATTGCGGTCCACGGCTGGAGGCTGGCGCGAGAGTGGCGGAATGGCAGACGCGCTGGACTTAGGATCCAGTCCGCCTCCGGCGGATGGGGGTTCAACTCCCCCCTCTCGCACCATTACATGTCGCCTCAGACTCCATTGCGTTTATGAAAGTAGATATCGAAGAGATCAGCAGCACCAAACGCTCGCTTCGGATCGAATTGCCACCCGAGAGCCTCCTGGACAAGCTGGAGGTAGCTTACCGGCATCTCTCCAAAGAGATTCGCCTTCCGGGTTTCCGTCCCGGGAAGGTCCCACGAAACGTCTTGCGCATGCGGTTCAGAGAAGAGGCCAGGCAGGAAGTCCTGCGGGAGCTGATCCCCGAGAGCTATTCCCAGGCGCTGAAGGAGGCCAATCTGGATCCGGTAAGCGAGCCCAGCGTGGACGAAGTGGTGTGCGAGGAGGGGAAGCCTCTCAGCTACCGGGCCAGCTTCGAGGTCAAGCCAACCGTGCGGCCGTCAAGTTACACGGGGCTAGAGATCTACAAGGACAAGATCGAGGTGGCGGAACCGGAGGTGGACCAAGCCCTTGAGTACCTCCGCGAGCAGGCGTCTGATTACGTGCCCATGGAAGGATGGCCAGCCTTGCGCGAGGACCTGGTGGTGATCGACTACGAGGGCTTCGCCGGCGGCAAGCCGCTCAAGGGGGCAGGTGGCCATAATGTCTCGATCCTCCTCGGCGCCCGCCAGTTTATCCCCGAGTTTGAGGAACAGCTCCACGGCCTCAAGAAAGGGGAGACCAAGGAGTTCGCACTTGAGTTTCCCGCCGACCACGGACGACGCGAGCTCGCCGGGAAGCGCATGCTCTTCAGGGTGGCGGTCAAAGAGGTCAAGAAGAAACGGGTCCCTCCGCTGGACAACGAATTCGCCAGATCTGTGGGTGAGTGCGACAATGTCCACGAACTGAAGGAGAAGGTCAAGAAGGACTTGCTGGCACACAAGGAGCGGGAGCAGGTGGCTCACGTGAAGGAACAAATCCTTGATAGGTTGCTGGCCGCACACCCATTCGACGCGCCGGAGTCGCTCGTCGATGCGGAGGTCGAGCATATCCTTGCCGAACTGAAGCGGAGCCTGAGCAGCCGAGGGGCGGCAAGCGCTCAGATCGAGGCAGAAACGGCCCGCGGCCACACGAAGGCGGTCGAGCTTGCGAAGAAGCGGGTGCGAAGCTCCCTCTTTCTGGAGGCGGTCGCGAAGCAGGAGCGGCTCTCGGTGTCAGAGGAGGGATTGAATGAAGAGGTCCGTTCCCTCGCCTCCGTCCTGAACCAGGAGCCCACGGCCTTCCGTGAGATGCTCTCGCGAGAGGGGCGGCTTGAGGGGATCGAAAGGCGGCTGCTGGAGCGCAAGGCTCTGGATTTTCTCTACGAGCGGGCCAATGTCGTGGAGGGGGTCAATCTCGTGACCCTCGCCTGACGGGAAGTGAAGGGAGCACGTATATGTACCTGATTCCG
>JBGQJI010000011.1:0-31432 GCA_041498975.1 Methylomirabilis sp. (SeqCode) | reverse complement strand
TTCTTGAGTCACGCACGCATGAAAGACATCCTCGATCGCCTCATGGGCTGTGTCTACCCATCGCATAAGCTCTCCCTGTTCGATCTGTTCAGGCTTGACGGCGATGTAGTCTAAATCCAACATGACCTCTTCCTTTTGAGGATCATCGCCACTTCTGGCAATGATTAGGATTAGCCGATCCCGGTGAGCTTGGTAAGGGAATTCCAACCGCAATAGGTGTGTATCAGGTTTCGTAGGGAGCCCCGGGGGAACCTTAAAGCCGAGGTGAAGGACAGCTTCTAGAGTCTTACCTTTTGGCACGGTTAGGCGGTTGATATACCGGAGACCAATTCTTGTTATCCTTTTTATGTCAGCTACGGCGCTATAATCTGAAAAGCGAGCCTCTATCTCCCGGTGAAAGGTCGCATAGTCAGAATAAGGGCGAAGTTGATTGATCGCCAGCATACCAGGACTGATTTGCACGAGCCGATTGGCAGTTGGATTTCGGAAAACTGTCCGCTCTTGCGTGACAATCGTCGGCTCTGCGCCTCCCTCTTGAACTCCCACACCCATTTTCATTTCAATGTCAGGATACTCAGTTTTCACCCGCTCATAGAATCGCCCTGGTATGAGAGAAGGCTGAACCCCTCCCTGCACGAAGCGAAACTCACATACTGCTTCAATGATTGGGGGGTTCTCATACTTGACTCGTCTCAATTTTGACTGGCGCATTCTCATGCTCCTCTTTCTTGATCCTGTTCCTCAAAAATTATCCCACGTGTCAAATCCGATCTCCTCCACCTTCACATTCACAAGCAGTTGACTGTGTCTAAGGTTTTGAGCCTAAACCGCCTGTAATCTCTGAGGTGATTATATATGTCGTGGGTGAATAATGGTATCGCATTTCTAAGTGATCTTCGCTAGGTCTAGTCATGGCTAATATCGGAGATCAGCGGCGGGCGGCTTGTGGGGCGCCGCCTACTATAAAGGGTTGGGGGTCATCGCGGTACAGGTCTCAAAAATCCTACAGATCGTTGAGGTTCCTCCATGAAGAGCGTGATGGACCGATGGTCCATCCTAGCCCTTTTTGCGCTGGCGCTCGGCCACCGCCTTCCAGAACGCGTTGCGCGCCAGCCCTTTACCGGCCCCAATGCTCGCACGTGACTCGCCCAACAAAGCTTGAAAGCGCGGTGGATGCGCCAGCACCAAGCGCGCTTTGACATCTGCGAGGGGGGCAATCTTCAAGCTTAAACCTCTCGCCACCGATCAGCGGCCGGAGGCCTGCGGAGCCTTTCACCTTAGCAACACCTGCCACGTGGCCCCGTCCGCCTGCAACACTTGGTCAGGCAGAACATCTATCTCGCCTGTTTCTGCCACAGGCGCTCCACGGTGCACGGTCCCCCTCCGGCTGCCGCCAACAGCAAGAAGATGAAACAGTAGAGGACCGCCATCTCCCCCCGATTGAGTAGCGGCCAGAATCCCCGCGGAGCATGGCCCATGAAGTACGCCGCTGCCATGAAGCCCGACAGTACGAAAGCGATCGGGCGCGTGAACACCCCCAACAGGATGCCCAAGCCCCCGAAGAACTCCAAGACGCCCGCAAACCACAGTAACCCCGGGAATGGCGCCGACGCCCCACCCCCTCCCATGCCGCCAAAGCAGCCAAAGAGTTTTTGAGCCCCGTGCGGCATGAAGAGAAAGCCGGTGACGATCCGCAACAACGTGAGGGCCGCTGCCGTGTACTTGCTCGTGATGTGCTGAGCCATGGTGTGTCCTCCTCTGTGTCTATGGAGCAAAGAGCGCGCTGCGCAGTCCTTTCACCTTGCAGCCATCCAGATACTCTACAGGTGCTCGGTAACCAGCACGCGCCCTTTCGCCCCAACCGCGGTCTCGCCTGCTTGATTCAGAACCCGACCTCGCAAGTCAACCATGTTACCACCCAGCCGTGGATGGGGCCTCACCGAGATGACCAGCCACTCCAAGCGGATTGTCTCGTCCGCGAAAACAGCTCGCCGGAAGCGGAACCAGAATTCGAGGCCAACCATGGCCGAGCGCTGCGAGAAGTGTGTCGCGGTGAGCGCCATCAGGAGCGCGGTCGTCTGTGTGCCACTGGCAATCGGTCGTTTGAATCTTGTCCCAGCAGCGTACTCCGGGTCATGATGGACAGGATTAAGGTCCCCGATGCCGCGAGCGAACTCCGCGACGCTTGTGGGGGTCAAGGTGACTTGAGACGAGAAGCGGTCTCGCGGACGGACATTCATGTTTCCGTTCCTCCCATTCCAGAGACAGCCGAAAGAGGGCGGTTGCCCTGTGACGCCGAACTATGAATTATATTGTTCCGCATAAGACCCCAGGCTTTCCGGCGAAACGGGCGCCGTCGAAGTAACCATATGCGATTCCTCACAGGGGGTGTCAAGAGGAAAGTGAGGGCAGGCACCGATAGTGGTCGATCACCATGGAAAGCCGCGTGCGCAGTGCTATGACGGCAATGGAGATGAAGGGGAGGTCCTTACGGGAACCGCTATTCGAGCACGAGGCTCTCGACGGTGTATTCGCCCGAGGGACTCCGCGTATATCGGATGGTGCCCTGGGCGCCTACTCGGATGTCAGAAAGCGCCAGTGGCTTGCCGGAGGAGTTAACCACGTGTGTGCCAGGTTCGACCTTCAGGGGGATCATGTACTTCGCAATGCCCAGTTTGGCAAGCAAGAGATGTCCTGCCTCGGGATCGATCGCCATGACGACGACCGAATCGAGTTCGGCACCGGGCGCGACTGCTGTCATTCCCCAGAGGAGCATGACCAACAGGATGCCCAGCGAGACACTGCGGGGATTCCCGAGAAAACACTTCAAGGGCCGTCGAGGCATCTAGCTCTCGAAGGGCGCGATCGCCGCGATCGTCTCAGCCGATGGCGTGCGCTCCGTGCGGTGGGATGTTTCCCACGCCACCATGGCGTGCTTGCGGACGCGCCCCCAGCGGTAGTCGCCAATGATGCCGGTCTCGCGAATGACCCGGTGGCAGGGGATGAGATATGCCACCGGGTTCTGCCCGACGGCGCTTCCGACCGCTCGCGCGGCGCGCGGCTGGCCGATCGCCGTCGCGAGTTGCCCGTAGGTCACGAGAGAGCCTGGAGGCACGCGCAGCAGCGCGCGCCACACCCGCACCTGAAACGTGCTGCCTGTCACAAACGCGCGAAGAGTCGGGCGCTTGCTGTTGCCGCCGGGTCTCTCAAAGATTCTTGACGCGAGACCTGCTGCGGTCCGATCGCTACGTCTCAAGTGCGCCTCCGGCCAACTGTGGCGCAGCTCTCCAAGCGCGGCATCAGGCCCTTCGTCGTCAACGAAGGCGAGATGACAGATCCCGCGCTCACTCTCCCCGACCAGACAGTCGCCGAACGGCGTCGCGGCAAACCCGAAGAGGATATTCAGTCCGCTACCTCCACCCTTCAGTTCTCCTGGCGACACCGCCTCCAGGCCAACGCACAAGTCGTGCAAGCGCCCTGGCCCAGACAGGCCCGCGTCGAGGGCGGCAGTCAGCACGCTCTGGCCATCACGCAGCAGCGCCTTCGCGTGTTCGAGTGTCAGGCATTGCAGGAAGTCCTTCGGCGTCACGCCCGCCCACGTCAAAAACAAGCGATGGAAATGAAACGGGCTCAACCCCGCGGTTTCTGCCAGCTCATCCAGACCGGGTTGTAGGATATGATGCTCGTCCAGATACCGAATGACCCGCGCAATGCGTTCGTAATCGTTCATGTCGCCATCCTACTTCCGCAGACCTTGCCGGTCCACCCGGTTCTTGCTGCAATCTACGATTTGGTCGCTCGCAATGACCGGAAGAGCCGGGTAGAACCGAGGGTAGGGTACAGAGATTGCCGTCGTTTGATCGGCGAGCGAAGAGAGAGGAGAGTTGTTACTTGCAGCCCTCGCGCTTTGCGGCGATGCTTTTGATGCTCTCCAGGCCATTGGCAAGGATGCCGTCGATGATTTTGGTGGTTTTCTCGCTCTCTGATGCATCCACATCAAAAGACACTTCCCAACGGAGTGTGCTCTGATCGGGCTTGTCACCCTTTTCCACCCAAAACTTTCCTGTGTGGTTCTTGATCGGAAGCGGGCCTTCCACGATCGAGTAGCTATAGCTATGATCGTCCACGTCCGTTAACTTCTCCTTGATCTTCGCTCCTCCGTCCCTCAGCGTCAGCACGCGCCACACCACACCGTTTTCCATGTACTGCGTGCAACCGGAAAAGGCTGGGTGCCAGGTCTTGATCGAGCAAAACTCGCTCGCGATCTTCCAGACATCATCCGGACTGCCAGGGGCCTCGAGCCTCTTTTTCACTTCGACTGCGTTTGCCGGCATCACGGTGCTTAGAATGAGGGCACCGGCCAGAGCGACGACTCGTGATCTCATAATCTATCCTCCTGATGATAGTTACCGAGTTACCTTTCCGTTTGAGCACATTGCTCGCCAGCGTCACACTCTGTTTCTTGCGTCCAAATTCGTTTTTTCGAGCGCGGCACCGAGGACGCTCTCTCCTTGGCGCAGTAGCGCCTTCGCATGTTCGAGTGTCAGGCATTGCAGGAAATCCTTCGGCGTCACACCCGCCCACGTCGAACACAGGCGATGGAACTGAAACTGGCTCAACCTTGCAGTTTCTGCAAGCTCACCCAGACCGGGTTGTAGGGTGTGATGCTCGTCCAGATACCGAATGACCCGCGCAATGCGTTCATAATAATTCATGTCGGCATTCTACTCCCGTAGACCTTGTCAGTCCACCCGGTTCTTGCTCCGAGGTCCGTGGTGATCGTGTGGAGTCGCCTATCGGGGCTCGAATGAGAAGCGGAGCCAGGGGGGGATATCAAAGGACAATCGTCATACCCAGACCGCCGCCGCCGTCTCGACGATTGTCCTGAGCTTGGCCCGCTGGTCTTCTACGGAGATCGCGTTCCCGATCACGGAGCTGGCGAAGCCGCACTGCGGGGAGAGCGCGAGTCGCTCCAGCGGGACCAGGACACTCGCCTCCCGGATGCGTCCCACCAGCTCCTCGACTGTCTCCCGCCGGGGCGTCTTCGTCGTCACGAGGCCGAGAACGACCATTTTGTCTTCGGGGACTGCGGCAAGCGGCTCGAATGTCCCGGAACGGCGATCGTCGTACTCTAGGAGGAGCCGTTGCGCGCGGATTCTGGGAAAGATGCGCGGAGCCAGCCAATCATAGCCGCCAGCCACGAGCCAGCGGCTTGCCTGGTTCCCGCGGCAGAGGTGAAAGCCGAAGGTCACGTGCGGGTGGTTGCCGATCACGCGATTGTCGAGTTCGAGTCCGAGTTCGAGCCAGCGATCGGCCGGCCAGCCACGGCTCTCGTAAAAGCTCCGGTAGCGTGGGTTCATGAGGAGCGGGTACTGCGGCGCGTCGAGCTGGATGTAGGTCGCGCCGAGCCGCACGAGCTCTTCGACCTCTTCGCGGAGGATCTCTGCCGCGTCCCCGAGGAAATCGTCCAGGCGCACGTACGCTCCGCTTGAGCGACGGGAGTCCCAGAAGTTGGCAAATAGGCTCGGGCTCGGCAGCGTCACCTTTAACACCCTGGCTGTTCGGCCGCCCGCATAGGTGAACTCTTCGGCTGAGAGGAAGCGCTTGCGGCGAAGCTTGCTCACGACGGTGATCGGCGGCCGCTCGACCACCATCTCCCCGAGCTCATCGCTCTGCCACCTTCCCCACAGGAAGGCGTTGAGGTCCCACTCGCTGAAGCCCTCGACGGCTGCTGTCATCTGGCTCTGGAAGGAGAGCCGGCGCATCTCTCCGTCGGTCACAACATCGAGACCGGCCTCTTCCTGTAGTCGTAACGCCTCGTCCACGGCGCGATCCTCGATCCGTCTGAACTCGGCTGGCGTGATCTCGGCATGGGAGAGTTTCCGTTGCGCCTCCAGGAGTTCGGGGGGCCGGAGGAGGCTGCCGACCACGTCGGTGTGTGCCTCGATCACGCGCCAACCCACATCCCACCACAGCGGGGAATCTGGCATGACGATCGGGAATGTAGGGGCAGGGCTGGTCCTGTGGACAGGGCGCAGCAAGCAGCGCCCCTACACACCCAAAATGTGAAGGATGCGTTGAAGATTCGCTCGGCGATCATGATCCTAACTTGTCGAGGAACTCGCGGACGACGGCCGCCGCGTCGCGGTGCCGGACATCCACCTCGTAATTCATCTGGCGCATCGTCTCCTCCGAGATTCGCCCGGTTACCCGCTCGATGGCCGTCCGAAGCTCAGGGTGTGCCGCTAATGTCTGAGTCCGCACGACGGGAATCGCGTCGTAGGGCGGGAAATAGCGCCGATCGTCTTCCAGCATGAAGAGATCGAGTCCCTTGATGAGCCCATTCGTCGCATCACCGGCGATCAGATCGACCGCGCCGCTGGCAAGCGCGCGGTAGCTCAGCGTCAGATCCATCACGCGAGGGGGCTCGGCGAAACGCAAGCGATACGTCTGCGACAGCCCTTTGTAGCCATCTTCGCGCTCGAGGAACTCGTACCCGAATGCCGCCTTCCACTTCGGCGTGTACGCCGCCGCGTCGCTGATGGTCTTGAGCTGCAGCCGCCTCGCGTCGGCGGCCCGTATCAGAATCGCAAACGTATTGTTGAAGCCGAGTGGGGGCAGTACAGCGCGGCCAGTCGCGGCGTACGCGGCGGCGACGCGCGCATACACCTGCTCGCGATCCCTGGCCACCGGCTGGTGGAAGATCGCCGTAAGCGCTGTTCCGGTGTACTCGACGTAGGCGTCGATGGCGCCCGCGCGCAGCGCCTCCTCGCAGATGAATGTCCCTCCGAGATTCAAGCGGCGATCGACGCGAAGCTCGGTCGTCCGCTCGACCACTTGCGCCAGGAGCTCCCCGAGAATGACCTGCTCCGTGAAGTTCTTCGACCCGATGATGACGCGCGTCCCCCAGCGTCCTGACAGGGCGAAGGCGCCGGCCACGATCACCGTAAGCGTCATGGCGATGGCCGCCACCACCCGGAAGGTCACGCGCCGGCGCCTTGCGACTCCTGGCGTCAGGGCGCGCTCGAGCCAGCCGAGGGCCGCGTCAACCGCAAGCGCGAGGAGCGCCGCCGGGACCGCGCCGGCGAGGATCACGGTCGGGTCGGTCATCGAGAGACCCCGGAAGATATAGTCGCCCAGCCCTCCGGCACCGATTGCGGCGGCAATCGTGGCCGCTCCCACTCCGATGACTGCCGCGACGCGCACGCCGGCGACAATCGTGGGCGTCGCCAGCGGAAGCTCCACCTGGAGCAACAACTGTCGCGCCGTCATGCCCATGGCGACACCTGCCTCGCGGGCAGCCCGATCGACGCCCTGGATGCCGGCGACGGTGTTGCGCATGACCGGAAGCAATGCATAGAGAATCAGAACGATGAGGGCGCTTCGTGCGCCGACGCCTCCGATGAGCGGGACGGCCACCAGAAACCCGAACATGGCCAGGCTGGGGACTGTCTGGAAGATGTTGGCAAAGGCCAGCAGCGCCGTGCCCAGCCGGGGCCGTCGGGCTGCCACGATCCCGAGCGGCACGCCCATCGCAATGGCCGTGGCGGTGGCCACCAGCGTAAGGACGACATGCTGAGAGAGCGCGCCCAGCATCTCGGCGCGATGTGAGAGCCAGAAGTCAATGAGGTTCATCGAACGTGTCCGGGCACAGGCGGGAGCGCGTCGAGGAACATTCGGACCATCGGATCGCTGGCCCTGGCGATTGCATCCGGGGTGTCGAGCGCCACGAGGTGACCCTCAGCCAGGACGCCCATTCTGGTCGCGAGTGCAAAGGCTTCACCCATGTCGTGGGTCACCATCACGACCGTCTTGCGGACCCGCTCTTGAATACGATGAAACTCCCGGTGGATTTCAGACCGGGTGAGAGGATCCAGCGCACCGAACGGTTCGTCCATCAAGACCACCGGCGGGTCGGCGGCAAGCGCCCGTGCAAATCCTACACGTTGGCGTTGACCTCCTGAGAGTTCGTGGGGAAATCGACCTTCAAACCTTACGGGGTCGAGTCCGACAAGCTCGAGAAGTTCGACACAACGCGCGCGGATGCGGTCCTCCGGCCATCCTTCCAGGCGGGGAACGACCGCGATGTTGCGGCCGATAGTCATGTGTGGGAACAACCCCACCTCCTGGAGCACATAGCCGATTCGCCGGCGCAACGCGATCGGATCCCACTCCGTGGTCGCGCGGCCCTCGACCCGCACCTCGCCAGCGCTGGGTACCAAGAGGCGATTGATCAACCGAAGAACGGTCGTCTTGCCGACGCCGCTCCGGCCGACGAGCACGAGCACCTCGCCGCCCTCGACGGTGAAGCTCACATCGTCAAGGACCGCGACGCCGCCGGAAAGCCGGTAAGAGACGCGATCAAATTCAATCGACGCTGGCATTGTGAGGTAAGCTAGGGCACTTGAGTAGTTCTGCGGCGGGCAACTCGTTCATGGTTGGTTTGTTGAGGGCACCTGGAGCATCCCGGGTCGGGCCGATCAGGAGGCTAGGAAAAGGCAAAACTGGTCGTGGGGGTCAGTGAAACGGCGTAGGACCTGGAACCCGTGGGATGCCAGCAGCGACTTCATTCCATCCTCGGAATACTTATAGCAGTTCTCCGTATGGACGGCCTCACCCTCACGGAGATCGATGTCTAGTCCCAGAGCCTTGATCCTTACGCGCTGGTTGCGCAAGCTGACCAAGTGCATCTCAATACGGCTGCGCTCGCGGTTGAAGAGCGCGCGATGCCGAAATGCTTCCAGATCGAAGTCCGCAGCTAGCTCCCGATTAAGACGGGCGAGGATATTTAGGTTGAACTCTGCAGTGATACCCTGGGAATCGTCGTAGGCGGCCTCGAGCACTGAGGGATCTTTGAGCAGGTCAACCCCCAGAAGCAACCGGTCTGAGGGCCGTAGGTGACGACGAAGCATGGTGAAAAACCGTGCGATCTCTGCCTCCGTAAAGTTGCCAACCGTGGAGCCCAGAAATGCGACCAACCGCGGTCCACTCGCATGGTTGGCGAGATAGCTCAGCCCATCCGCAAACTCTCCCACCAACCCCACAACCCGCAGTTGCGCATATTCTTGTAAGAGCTGTCGAACCCCGTTCTCCAGGGCGCCCGGCGAGATGTCAATCGCGTAGTAGATGAGTTGCTCCTGTCTCCCGAGGCACGCTTCGATCAGGTACCGGCTCTTCGTAGAGCTGCCGCTGCCCAATTCGACCAAGGCCAGGTCCGAGGGGCAGAGTTCGATCATTCGATCGGCCCGGTTCTTCAGAATGGCCGTCTCCACCCGAGTCAGGTAGTACTCCGGCAGATCACAAATCTGCTCGAACAGGGCCATGCCTTGCTGGTCGTAAAAATATTTGCACGGAAGCGACTTACACTCGCCCGTCAGCGCTTCTTGGACGTCACGGGCCAGATCGTTCTCTACCCTCCGCAGAATAATGCTGGCATACCGTTCTGTGTCAGTCATCTGGTCTGGTCTTCAAGACTACAGGTGCGGAAACCGGCCAGCACATCGCGGCGGCCCGGCGTGTAGAAGTTCCGATAGGAGTTGCGGATGAGGCGAGACCGGGTGACAAAGGCGCCACCGCGAAGAACCTTGTGCGTTCCCCCGAACCAGGGCTCGGAGTACTCCTTGTACGGGTCAATCGCGAAGCCAGGGAAGGGGTCGAAATCATTGACCGTCCACTCCCACACGTTGCCGATCATTTGCCGGCAGCCGAAGGCACTATCGCCGGCCGGCAGCAGGTTCACCGGAATACATCCCCCTACGCCGAGGTCGAGATTTGCCCGTTCAGGGGCAGGTGGAACGTCGCCCCAGGGGAAAAGGCGTTTTTGTGTGTGAACCGCCTGACCGTCGGCGGTCGGTCCCGCAGAGGCGGCCATCTCCCACTCGGCCTCAGTCGGCAGCCGGCGATGTGCCCATCGGCAGTATGCCTCCGCCTCATACCAGTTGACATGGATCACCGGCAAGTGCTCCTCAAGCGGCAAAAATTTGTCATACCTGCGGTGCAGCGAGGCTCCACCAATGCCCGGCTGCCAGTAGACCGGATGCTTCGCGTTGACCCGCTCTCGCCAGGCCCAGCCCGCATCACTCCACAGGTCTCGTCGTTCATAGCCTCGATCATCCACGAACTGGACAAACTCGCCGTTGGTCACCGGCGCCTGCGCGATCCGGAACGGACGAATATCCACCGGATGTGCCCATTTCTCATTATCGAACACGAAAGGCAAATCGGGAGTGCCGCCCAGCATGTAGGGACCACCTGGTATTTCCACATCTCCTCGCCAGGGTCCGGCGAGGTCGTCGGTGGCGGACAATTCACCTGCACCGGAAGTCAGCAGGCGTGGAGGAGGATACCCCAACGTTTGCCGCGTATAGACGAATGCCTCATAGTGCATGTCCTCGTGAAACGTCACCAAGCGGCAGAAATAGATCTGCTCTTCATTTAACGGCCTGCTTGCAATCCGATCGAGAACACGGTCCAAGACCTGCTCCATGTATCGCAGTGTCCGTGCCCGCGAAGGAAGTGGCAGTGACCAGCGGTCGTCGTGTGGCACTCTGGCGGAGTCGTACAGGCCATCGGCATCCTTCAAAGTTGGCTTTTCGCCTCCAACATGACGCAGCACCCAGTGCTCCTGGAACCAGGCGAGATGTCCGATCTCCCACAGCAGGGGGTTCACGATCGGCAAACGCGGACCGATCAGTTGCTCATCGGTCAGATCTCCGACGAGCCCCAGGGTTCTGGCGCGAGCATCTACCAGCATCTGCGCTAGATCGGCAGCGGTGGTCTCCATGGTTTTGACGAACACCTTTGGCTTGAACAGCTAACTCATCTGCAGTGACCGAAAGCGGGGGCATCCGTTGCCGAATAGCCGGATTCACATTTGCGGCCACCCATTCGCCCGGCGACCTCTCGGTTCCCCTCATCCCTTCCTTCTCCCCGGAGGGGAGAAGGTCGGGTTGAGAGGGGAATCGAGAGGAAGGTGGCACACGATGATATTCGAAAGGTGCAGAACTCTACGTTCGAAGGCGCTCAGCAACCCATGAGATGCAAGTACGGACGGTTCACCCGTCCCGGCGACCGCAAGCCGGCTGCTTGCAGCCCGCGTTGTTCTGTCTACTTGGGGGGTGCGGGCACCGCGGAGGAGTGATGATCGACGATCATCCAGTTCCCACCGCGATTCACGTACGTGAAACTGTACCGCGCGGGCAGAGTCTTGGCTTGGCCCTCCTTCACGAACGAAAACGTGTAATAGCCGGTATTGATGGCCGTATTGCCGTAGACCCGTATTAACTGATCCCCAAAGGTGACCTTGTGCTGGGGCAGGGCTGCGAACGCCTTCACAAAGTAGTCGCGAATCGCCGCCGGGTCATCCCGCCGGGTGGGAGAAATCGTCCCCCACAGTACGGCCTCCTGATCATAGAGGGCAAGGATCGGTGCAGGATCATCGTTGACGAAGGTTTCCGCCCACTTCGCTGTCGCGGCGGCCACGTCCTCCTTGTCGCCGGCCCACGCCGTCAGGGAAATGCTGGACAGAACGAGCAACAACACGAGAGAGATAGAACGCTTCATGGCTGTACCTCCATGCTGAAGGTTGTCGTGGCACCCACTGAGGGTACGAGGATGCTAGGGTGGATCGTGAGAACTGTCAAGGGCCATTTTTGCAACTATAACAGTGCCCTCGCAACAGGGCGTGGTCCGCTGGACCTCGGGCCGAGAGGGGGATAGGGGAGCGCTCAGACGAGTCGGCTTCGGAGGTAGGCACTGAGGTAATCCACGAGGGTCACGATCACGTAGATCGCCATGATCAGGGTGAGCAGCCGGTGCTCCAGGAAGAGGCTGATGGCAATCTGGATCTGCTGGCCGAGTCCCCCGGCGCCGACGTAGCCCAGGATGACCGCCTCCCGGATGTTGATCTCCCAGGAGCAGAGGATGCAAGCGACATACTCCGGCAAAACACTGGGAGACCATTTGAAGAACAAGATATATTTGTTTTACCGATTAGTTATAGTATATCTATTGATTTGACGGATAGTTTGCTAATGCGATAGAATGCTGACGGATTTGTATTCTACCGGCTAAGCCGAGAGACTGGCAACAGATGCCCTCGCGCTCGTGTTCCGAACATGGGGTGGATGAAGATGGAGAAAACACGGCTTCGTGATGGCGTTCGAAGGGCATATTCTGCGGCAGCGGAAAGACCGCAGGATACGCATCCATTTCCTGTAGGGCGTGCTCTGGCGGAGAGCTTGGGCTACCCGCAGAATCTCCTCGCTGCATTGCCACCCGTCTCTGTAGATGCCTTTTCTGGAGTTTCTAACGTGGCCGTCTTCGCAGAGATTCCGGTGGGCGCCGTCGTCCTCGATTTGGGGTGCGGAGCTGGCCTCGATTCCTTGATTGCCGCACAACGGGTTGGTCCAAGAGGCAGGGTGATCGGCGTGGACTTCAGCGAAGCCATGCTTGCGCGTGCCCGTCAGTCTGCAGCGGAGGTCGGGGTTGGCCACGTGGAATTCTATCAGGCAGATGCGGAAAAGCTGCCAATTGATGACGGCTTGATCGACGTGGCCCTGGTCAATGGCATCTTTAACCTGAACCCAGAAAGGGACGAAATCTTCCACGAACTTGCACGAGCAGTTCGGCAGGGCGGCGAAGTCTACGCGGCCGAACTGATCTTGCACGAACCCCTCCCTCCAGAGATTCTGGACAGCGAAGCCAACTGGTTTGCCTGAATTGCTGGAGCCAAGGAAGGCGGCGCCTTCCTCGAAGAGTTTCGGGTGGTTGGTTTTCGTGAAGCCACTATTCTCCGAAGAACTCGCAATTCCCGGACGAGGAACCCGCGGGTGCTTGCCGCAGAGGTACACGCGCGAAGATAGAAAGCCTGGGTCCGGCGCTTTAGGGCGACACCACTGGCGAATCCCTTGCTGTTATCCCCGGTCTCCCCCTGTCCTGATCAAGTTCCGACATTTTCGTTGAACTGTGTTTATTTTCAGCTTGACGCTCCGGCCGACGGCGAAGTAACTTGTGAGTGATCTAGGTGGAAGGAGGTGATGCGAGATGGCCAAAGCATCAGGCTCGAAGAAAAAGGAGGTCAAGAAGTCGGCGTCAAGCAAGAAGCCGTCGTCATCTTCTTGTGGGCCGATGAAATCGCCCCGCTGTGGCTAATTAATTGAGCCTGTGAGTCGGGTGGGCCTCATAGGTCCACCCGGCCTCTCCATTCAAGCGGGCTGCCTTTCCCAAAGCGGCGATTTCGTTCCTAAGACGTTCGGATTTTCACTATAGGCCCCCAGCCAAATCCTTTCAGGCTTTCGCATGCCCGGCTCCATTTCACTTCGATTTGATGCGTTACCGAAAGCGTCGCCGCTCCTATCCTTGTCTGTTGCTAGCAGGCGTGCCGGCCGCTGGAGCGACGCTCGTGGCTGGCGCGCCAACCCCAACGCTCCGGGAGCACTGACCTAGAGGCTGCCGTGATAAACGCTGATCAAGCGCTCCATCAGTTGAAGGAAGGCAATCGGCGGTACGTCGCCGAAGAGATGGCGCGCCCCAATCAGACGGCGGACCGGCGGGCAGAAGTGGCTAAAGGCCAAAAGCCGTTCGCCATCGTCTTCGGGTGCGTGGATTCTCGGGTACCGCCGGAACTCGTCTTTGACCGTGGAATTGGTGATTTGTTAGTGATCCGGACGGCGGGTCATGCCTTAGACAGCGCATCGTTGAACAGCGTCGAATTCGGGGTACACGAACTCGGAATACCGTTGGTCATCGTGCTTGGTCATCAAACATGTGCCGCGGTGGCTGCAACAATAGTAGCGGTCGAAAAGCGCGCGAAGCCACATGGCGCAGTCACCTCGCTGGTCAAAGCCATCAAGCCAGCCGTCCAGAAGGTGAGAGGCCAGCCAGGCGACCTACTCGACAACGCGGTCAAAGCAAACGTCGAACTGACTGTGAGGAGATTGATGGGTTCGAAGATCCTGGCGGAATTCATAGAAAAAGGGAAGATCAGAATTGTCGGGGCTCGGTACGATCTCGGAACAGGGGCGGTCGAGATCACTGTCTCGTGAAGCACGTCGGTGAGGGGGACTGGAGGGTAGGCGCCACCAGTGGGTGGCTGGCGAGGTCACGAATGATGGGAATCGCTATGCGGAGTGAGAATGCCGAGAAATTTGAGAAAGGCTTTGCAGATCGGGGAGCGCGACCGGTGGCGGTGGGTAACGAGGTAGAAGTCCCTGGTCAGCTTCAGGCCCGCGACGCGGACGGCCGCCAGTTCGCGGCATTTAATGCTGCTCTCGACGGCTAGCTTCGAGATGATCGCCACGCCTCCTCCGGCCTTGACCGCCTGCCGGATCGCCTCGTTATTGCCCATCTCCCCGATCACCCTGAAGGCGCTCAGTGAGAGGTTATGCTGTTCCAGGGCCTGCTCCATCATCTTGCGCGTCCCGGAGCCCCGCTCTCTGATGAACCACGGCTGAGTGGGCAGCTCTTTCGGCTTGACGCTCCCCCTGGCCGCCCATGGATGCCCGGGGTGAACCACCAGGACCATCTCGTCTTCGGCGAATTTATGGTACTCGATCCTGGCGTCATCGAATTTCGCCCCTACAGCTCCAACCTCGTACGCTCCGTCGATCACCGCATCCAGAATCTCCTTCGAGTAGGAGACCCGGAGGACGATGGAGATGTCGGGGTACAGCGCCTTGAACCGGCTGACCAGGGGCGGCAGCACGTACCCGCCGGGGATGCTACTGGCGCCGATGACCAGTTCGCCCCTGAGGCCCCCCTTGAACTCGTCGAGGGCCTGTTGCGCCTCTTGGCGGACGGCCAGGATCCGCTTCGCATAGCGATACAGCAGCTCGCCGGCCTTGGTGGGAGTGGCGCGGTGTCCGAGGCGGTCGAGCAGCCTGACGCCTACTTCCTCCTCGAGCTTCTTGACGTGGCCACTCACCGTGGGCTGGGTCAGGTAGACCGCGCCGGCGGCCTTCGAGAAGCTTCCCGATTCGACGATCCTGCAGAACACCTCGAGGACATGGAGATCCACGATCTGCCTTCCATCACCCGCGCGATTCGGCGCCGAGTGCTTGCTCGTAGAGCTGGAGATACTCCTGGATCTCTCCTTCCAGGGAGAACTCCCGCTCGATTTTCTCCTTCCCCTTCCTTCCCAGCTCGTGGCGGAGGTTGTGGTCCCGGATGAGGCGTTCGGCCTTTTCGGAGAACTCTGCCTCCGACCCGAAGAGGAATCCGTCGATCCCGTCTCGCACCACCGTGCGGTTCCCTTCGATGTCGGAGACCAGGACCGCCCGCCCGCGACTCATCGCCTCCAGGATGCTATTGGCCATTCCACCTTCCGAGAGAGACGAGTTGATCACCACATCCACCGACTTGAGCATGGCGCACATTTCCTCGTGAGAGACCGGGCCCAGGTAGAACGCCCAGGGCCGGCCTTTCACCGCCTCCTGCAGGTGAACCCCTTCTTCCACCTCGATCACGGGTCCCACGAAGACGGCCTTGATCTGTGGATAGCGCGCTTTGAGAGCTTCAAGCGGCTTCAAGCAGAAGGTGACGTTCTTCACGCGCCGGACCCCGGCCGGGATGAAGAATATCAGATCATCGGCCCCGAACCCCAGTCGGCCGCGGAAGTCGAACGGAGTCTCAGGGCACCGGACAGTCTGGCCGATCACCCGTATCCGACTCTCCACCTCCGGCAGTTCGCCGACGATCTTCGCCCGCATCACGTCATGGAAAACCACGATCCGGGTGGCCTGCCGGAGGACGTCGATGACCCCGGCCCTCCGCTCTTGATCGAAGAGATCGTTGTTGACATCGGTCCCGGTGACAGTGAGGATCGAGGGGATGCCCAACTGTCCCGCGGCGTCCACCACGAGGCGGCCCGAGGCCGTGGCATGGAATCCGTGGACCAGACCCGGTTTGAATTCTTCCAGGTCGCGGAGGCTCTCGTCTGGCGGGGTTCCATGCTCTAGGGACCAGACTCGGACCGCGAGGCCCTGGTCTCGCAACCCTGACTCGATCCGCTGAACGGTGATCGAATTGCCACGGACGGAAGGGAAATAAAAGGGGGTGACGATGGCCAGTCGCATCTGTCGTGTTAGCGGGGGAAGAGTTCCTTCAGCACTTTTCCGAGCGCCTCGCCCCTCTCGCCCTTCATGATCTTGCCCACCTCCGTCTTGACGCGCTGTTCAATGCGGGCGAGCTGGGGTGTCACCACCGGGTTGGCCGGTGTCCCGCTCACCTTGGCCTCCAGCGTCCCCTTCGTGACCCTGGCCGTCACGTCAAAGTCCAGGCTCTGATCCTGAAGGGTCATGCTCCCGGCGGCGAGGAGCCTGACCCCCTCGCGCTGCAGCAGCAGATCCTTCGTTCGCAGTACCCCGTTATCGAGGGTCCAGTGGGCGCTGAGACGATCGAACTCGTTGAGCGTGGAGGAGATCCCCACCCCTTTCAGGATGGGACTGAAGGTCTGGGACAGCCGTTCCAGGGGCGGATACCCTGTCAGGCGCCCCTCTGTGACGATCAGCTCGCTCTGGCCAGAGGCCCTGGTGAGCGCCCCAGGCCCTGGCTGCCCGGAGAGCTCCAACTTCGAGTCCAAGGTCATGATCCCGCGGAGCGTCCACCGCTCCTCATGGAGCGCTTTCAGCAATGGTTCAGTCTGGACCCCCTCCAATCGCGCTGTCACTGAGGTGTGTGGAAGTCGGCCGCGTAGGTCGAGCGCGGCGTCCCCTGACAAACTCCCGCCGTAGAACCCTCCATGCAGCCGGCGGATGGTGAGGAGCCCTCCTGTATAGCGGATCTCCCCCTCGGCAGGAGTCAGAGCCAGCCCACTCCAGTGGAGCGCTCCCGACCGGACTCGTCCCTCTACCTGCAGCCCGGCAGACCGTTGGGGGCGAGTGGCGTCCTCAGAGAAATGCGGGGCGCGGAGTGCACTAGAGCCATTTGTCCCAGAGCCCAGCACCGCCCCCATTGCCATCAGGGTTTCGGCGGCGAGGTCCGGACTGTTCAGCTCGAAGCGGACCCTGGGCGCCTGGAGGTCGGCAACATTGATGCGACCGGTAATGGTTTGATCTTTCCAGCGCAGGCTCGCCTCCGGGATGTCGAGCACTTCTCCGTCCCACCGTCCCTTCGCCCGTAACCACGCCTTCTCCCCCGGCGCCTTGGCGGACTCCCTTCCCAGCGCCACGCCCACACCCTCCAGATCGACATCGGCCTGAACATCGATACGCGGCCACTCGCCAACGGCCTTCCCCTGCAGATCCAAGGTTCCATTGAACGCCGCTGCAGAGGGGCCTGAGAGGCCGAGGTGCGACGCCAGTTGTGCGGCCTTCAGGCCTCTCACCTTCAACTGCGCTTCGATCGGCAGGCGATCCCCTTCTTCCGGTCGAACGCTCCCGGTAAGGTCAAAAAAGCCCGACTCCTCGCCAGGGAGGCGCCCGCTGACATGGAGACGGATGGGGCTTTGAGGCTGCGGTGCCGAGGCATCCACATTCAGATCCCGGATCTCCAGCCTTGCCGAACCACGATCTCGTGCCGAGCTCTCGAAGAGGAGGGTGCCATCCCTGATGGTCAGCGCCCCCGCCACCAGGACCGGCAGAGCAGGCTGTCCTCTGACCGACTGTGTCCCCTCGGGACGTCGCGTATCAGTTGTCCCGGGCCGCGAAACCGGCCTGATCAGGTCTTCGAGATTCCAGCCATCTCGCCCACGGGCCAGCCGGATCCGCGGGCGGTCTATCCGAACCTCCGCGACTTGCAGCTCGCCTCTGAGGAGGGGGAGCAGCTTCATGGTCATCTTGAAACGCTCCGCCTCGACAAACGATCCGGACCACGGAGCCCGGTCAGCAACGGTCAGGCCCAGAACCGTCGCGCCGGGCCTAGGTACGAGGTGCACGCGCAAGCTTTGCACTGTCACCTCTCGGTTCAGCAGGCGACTGGCCCGGCTAGCCAGCATCCCTCGATACCGCTCGGTGTTCAAGAGAAGTGGAACGATGAGCAACACAGCCGCGAGACCACCCAGCACCAGGAGGGACCCGAGCAACAGGTTCCGCCGATACCTCCTCATCCGCTTGCCCCCGACGCCTCTCGCTCCAGGCAGGCACGGAGCAGCTCATTGACCGCCTTGGGGTTGGCCTTGCCCCGGCTGGCCTTCATCACCGCGCCAACCAAGAAGGTGAAGCTCTGCACCTTTCCCTTCCGATAGTCGGCAACTGGCCCCGGGTGCTCCGCGAGGACCGCCTCGACAATCCGACGCAACTCCTCCTGGTCGGAAATCTGTGTCAGTCCCTGCTCCCTGACGATCGTCTCTGCCGGCTTCCCGGTGCGGTACATCTCCTCGAAAACCGTCTTGGCGATCTTGCCGCTGATGGTCTCGCTCTTCAGCAGCTTGAGAAGCGCAGCCAGTCCTGCCGGCGGGATCGGGCTCTCGGCGATGTCCCGGCCCTCTTTGTTCAACTGCCCCAACAGCTCCACCATCACCCAGTTGCTGGCGATCTTGGGCTCGGCGAAGGCCTTGACCACCTCCTCGTAGTAGCCGGCGAGCGGCCTTGAGGTGGTCAGGACCGCGGCGTCGTAGTCCGGGATGCCGTACTCCCGAACAAACCGGGCGCGGCGCTCCCTTGGCAGTTCCGGCAGCGTCGCACGGACCTCATCGACCCATTCCTTCGAGACAGCCAGAGGAACCAGGTCTGGCTCGGGGAAGTAGCGGTAGTCGTGCGCGGACTCTTTGCTCCGCATCGGAAGCGTCAGCTCCTGGTCGGCGTCCCACAGCCGCGTCTCCTGGACGATCCGCCCTCCCTCCTCGAGGACCCGGACCTGCCGCTGGATCTCGTAGGCCAGGGCCTTTTGAACATTCTTGAAGGAGTTCATGTTCTTGACCTCGGCCTTGACGCCCATCTCCTCGGTTCCAGCACGTCGCACCGAGACGTTGGCATCGCAGCGCAGGCTGCCTTCCTCCATATTCCCGTCGCAGACCTCAAGGTAGACCACGATCGCCCTGAGCTGACGGAGGTATTCGGCAGCCTCCTCAGGGCTTCGGATGTCAGGCTCGCTCACGATCTCCATCAGCGGGACGCCGCTCCGGTTGAAATCCACGAGGCTGTAGTCTGCAGCCTGAAAGGCGCCGGCGTGCAGCAGCTTTCCGACATCCTCTTCCAGGTGAACCCGATGGATTCGGACGAGCTTCGTGACCCCATCCACGGGGAATTCGATCGTCCCCTTCCTGGCCAGCGGCAATTCGTACTGAGAGATCTGGTAGTTTTTCGGCATGTCAGGATAGAAGTAGTTTTTCCTGGCGAAGCGGCACCACTCGGCGATCTCGGACCCCAACGCGACCGCGGTCTTGATGGCGAACTCCACCACGCGTTTGTTCAGGACCGGGAGGACTCCCGGCATTCCGAGGCAGACCGGACAGGTCTGGCTGTTCGGCATGGCACCGAAGGAGGCGCTGCAGCCGCAGAAGATCTTTGACCGGGTCAGGATCTGGGCGTGCACCTCCAGCCCGATGACCGCTTCATACGGGGTTGTCGTTGGCAATCATCAACTCCTTCACTGCCCAGTCCCGTTCCAACTATTTGGCCTCACGACACGATGACGTGTGCGTAACTCAACCGACCTCTGCATAGCGTCATTGTCCATCCGAAAAAGTTGGAACGGGATTAGCTCGCCGGGCGGATCGACTCGAGAAAAGCGACGTACTTTTCGGACAGGCCATGCTCCTCGGCGCCGCTGATCAGCAGCCGCTTATACGGCTTTGAGGGGGGCATCTCGCGACCCGGTCTGGCCATCACGTAGGCAAAAGCCGTGAGCAGCTTGCCTGAGGTGGCGCTCACCTGGACCTCCTTGGTGACGTAGAACTCGGGATACCCTTCATATTCGTCCAATGCCGTTCGTTCGGCTTCGCTGATCTCCCAGACAACGCCCTCGACCTTCTTCCTCGGTCCGTCGCGGATGTCCGCGACCCCGCCGCCCCACATCCGCGAGCTTCCGGAGAAGACCAACTCATGGTCGGGAAGGACTGCCGCGGCCACGAATCTGGCCTTCGGGCAAAGTCGCTTCAACTGCACCCTCTCCATGTTGGAGCCATAGGCAAAGTAGAGCATCTCGCTAATGCCCGTGGGAACGGGTCCCACTGCCCTTGCGCCAGATGGCATGGGGCTCAAACTTGAAAGACGTCGCCTTGCGATGCTTTTCGGCGATCTCCACTTCGAATGGTGCTTCCTGGCCCGGCTCGAGCGTCGCCATTCTAACGGTCTGCTGTCCCATCTCCTGATGGGGGGCAGACTTCCGGCCGTGGGGCCTCGTGGTGCTGACGGCACCTCCGTAGAAGCGAACCACGATGACGACCTCCTCGGCCCGATCGGCGCTGACGTTCTTCACCGTCCCCTTGATCGTGTCGATCCACCGCTCCGAGTTGACGATTACCAGATCCTTGTTGGCAGCCGATGCCAAGCAAGGCGCCACGCTGACGACCAGGGCAAGCGCCATCCCGAATTGCCTTAGCGTTACCTGCATCGATTCACAGGGGAGGCTGGCGGAGATGCCAGCCTGTCGCCCGCTCATAGGCGTCCGCCACTGTGAGAATGGTCGCCTCGTCGAACGGCTTCCCGATGAGCTGCAGGCCGATCGGCAGCCCGGCCTTGGTGAACCCGCAGGGAATCGAAATGCCCGGCAGGCCCGCCAGGTTGACCGAGATCGTGAAAATGTCCGAAAGGTACATCTGGAGCGGATCCTCGGTCTTCTCCCCAAACGTGAAAGGCGGCGTCGGGGAAGTGGGGGTGGCGATCACGTCACACCGCTCGAAGGCCTGCTCGAAGTCCCGCCGGATCAGCGTCCGAACCTTCTGCGCCTTGAGATAGTAGGCGTCATAGTAACCGGCCGACAGGGCATAGGTCCCGAGCATGATCCTCCGCTTGACCTCCGCACCGAACCCCGCGCGGCGGGTCTTCTGGTACATCTCCAACAGGTCAGCGGGTCTCGATATCCGATGCCCGTATTTGACCCCGTCGTAGCGGGCCAGGTTGCTGCTGGCCTCAGCCGTCGCCACGAGGTAGTAGGTTGCGACGGCATAGGGGGTGTGGGGAAGCGAAACCTTCTCCTGCCTCCCGCCCAGCTCCTCGAGCGTCCGGATGGCCGTCCAGATCGCCGCTTCCACCTCGGGGTCCATCCCTTCGATGAAGTATTCGTCGGGTATGCCGATCCGCATCCCCCGGACGTCCCCGGTCAACGCGGACGAATAGTCGGGAACGGGCAGGTCCGCCGAGGTCGAATCGCACGGGTCGTGCCCGGCGATCGCCTCCAGCAGGACGGCGCAATCGCGGACATCTTTCGCCAGAGGCCCGATCTGGTCGAGCGAGGATGCGAAGGCCACAAGGCCGTACCGGGAGACCCGGCCGTAGGTCGGTTTCAGGCCCGCGATGCCGCAGAAACTCGCTGGCTGCCGGATCGATCCGCCGGTGTCGCTGCCGAGCGCGGCAGCGCAGAAGCCTGCCGCCACGGCGGCCGCCGAGCCCCCCGAGCTGCCGCCGGGCACGCAGTGGAGCGCCCATGGATTCCGGGTGTGAAAGAACGCCGAGTTTTCGGTGGAGGAGCCCATGGCGAACTCGTCCATGTTCGTCTTGCCCAGGAGGACTGCCTCTTGGGCCTTCAGGCGCCGAACCACCGTGGCGTCGTAGGGGGGCACGTACGATTCCAGGATCCTCGATGAGCAGGTGGTCCGTACCCCTTTGGTGCAGAGGACATCTTTGATCGCCAAGGGGATGCCGGCCAGCGGCGGGAGGACATCGCCTGCATCGAGCTTGCGATCAACAGCTTCAGCCTGCGCAAGGGCCCCTTCCTCGGTGAGGGTCATGTAGGCGCGGACCTGCCCATCGAGCCGCCCGATCTGGTCGAGCACCGAGCGGACGATGTCGGTTGAACTCACCTCGCGCTTCGCGAGCAGCTCCTGCATCTCGTGGATGGTCAGCCGGCAGAGTTCCACCAGGTCACTCCAGGATCCTCGGGACACGGAAGAAGAGGTCATGCCTGTCGGGGGCATTGGCCAGGGCCTCTTCCTGAGAGAGCGAGGGGCGGACCTCATCCTCCCGGAACACGTTTGTCATCGGCAAGACGTGCGAGGTCGGCTCCACCGCGGAGGTGTCCAGCTCATTCAGCTTGTCGATGTAACTCAGGATGGAGTCGAGCTGCGCGCGCGTCCGCTCCTTTTCCTCTTCCGTCAGCTCCAGGCGGGCCAGCCGGGCCACATGCTCGACTTCCTTGATCGTGATCTTCACGGCGTGTTTCCTTTCGGTTTAGCGAGGCTTCTCACGGGCCGACCAGCGGTCCCGGTGCGGCTCCCCTCCTTCGGCGCGCTGCCCCCTTGCTCATCCCTGCGTTCTCCCCTGTGGGGAGAAGGGCAGATCGTGGTGGGTCGTCATGCCATGGTATGGATCAGCCCCCTCCCACGCTGGATTGACATGCACGTGGGCGTCGGCTACCCGGGGGATGTGGTGGAACAGTCCGTGTCGTACCTCCTCGGCGATCTGGTGTCCCTCGGCAACCGTCAATTGCGGGGCGACCTGGATCGCAAGCTCGATCATCATCCGATGCCCAATCCACCGGGCTCGAACCTCATCCACCTGACACACGCCGCTTGTCGCCGCCGCGACTCGTTCGATCTCGGCCACCGTCTCCGGCTCGATGGCATCCATGATGCGGGCGAACACCTCCCGACCGGCATCCCACGCGATATAGAGGATCGCCGCACTGATCAACAGCGCCATGAGCGGATCCGCCCACGTTAGACCCAGAAACACGCCGAGGATCCCAAGGAAGGCTCCGACGGAGGTCAGCGCGTCGGCGCGGGAATGTTGACCGTCGGCGACCAGAGCCGCGCTGCCAATCGCTCTGCCTTCCCGGATCTTATACCTGGCGACAAGCTCATTCCCGATCGCTCCGATCAGGGCGGCCGCCATCCCCAGTCCAAGGTGCGTGGTGGCCGTCTAGCTGGACCACTTCTGGGCCGCGGCATAGGCTGCGAAGCCGGCGCTGGCCACGATGAAAAGGATGACCGTCACTCCGGCAATATCCTCCGCGCGGGAGTACCCGTACGTGAAGCGCCGATTTGCCTGGCGGCGAGAGAGGATAAAGGCAATCCAGATCGGGAGCGAGGTGAAGACATCGGCCAGGTTGTGGATGGCGTCGGCCAGGAGCGCCGCGCTTCGCCCGATCCACACCACAACGATCTGCAGGCAGAAGGTCGCCAGGAGGCCCACGCTGGAGACCACCAGGGCCCTGATGCCACGATCCAGGACCGATGGATCCACCGAACCGTGACTGTGGCGGTGCTGGTCCGCACTGCTGAGGGCTGGGCAAGCCATGGCCGGATTCCCCTATCCCTGCTCTAGCTGCGCATACTTGACGAGCAGTCTCTTTTCGCCGACCCCGTTGAACTTCACGACCACTTTCAGATTGTCCCCGCTCCCGGTCCGTTCCCGTACCACCCCGATCCCAAAGTCGGGATGCCTGACGCGAGCCCCGGGATAGAGGCGATCAACGAAGGCCTCATCCTCTGGTCGTTCAGAGTTCAGAGTTGAGCGTTCATAGACAGCAGGACCTTCTGCTGCTGCGGCCGAACTCGCAAGGGCGTGGCTTGCCCACCGATCTCGGATCTCCAGCACCTCCGCCGGGATCTCATCCAGGAACCGCGACGGAAGGTTGAAACTCTGGCTTCCGTACAGGCGCCGCTGGCGGGCCGACGTCAGGTAGAGCCGCCGCTTGGCCCTGGTTATGCCGACGTAGCACAGACGGCGCTCCTCTTCCAGCTCCCGCTCGTCGGACAGAGCATACGCGTGGGGGAAGATCCCTTCCTCCATCCCGACCATGAAGACCGTCGGGAATTCCAGACCCTTCGCCATGTGGAGCGTCATGAGCGTCACCGCGCCCCGGCCTTCGGCATACTCGTCGATGTCGGCGATCAGGGCGACGGAATCGAGGAACGCCTGAAGGCTGCCTTCCTCGCTCCGTTCCACGAACTCCTGGGCGGCTGTCACAAGCTCCTTCAGGTTCTCCAAGCGACCCTGGGTCTCCGGCGTCCCTTCAGCCCGGAGCTCCTCGGCGTACCCGGTGGCGGTAATCAGTTCGTCGACCATCTCCGGGAGCGAGACGACGCCTGATTTGGATCGGGCCTCTTCGATCAACTGGAGCAGCCCCTCCATCGCCGCCCGCTGCTTGGGCGGCAGCAGCTTCTCCGCCACGGCCCGCTTGCACGCCTCCCAGATCGTACTCTTGTCCTGGATCGCCAGCAGCTCGAGCTTCGCCACCGTCGCCGGTCCGATCCCGCGCGCCGGGGCATTCACGATCCGCTTGAAGCTGACGAGGTCGGCGGGGTTCACCACCCACCTCAGATAGGCCAGGAGGTCCTTGATCTCTTTCCGCTCGTAGAAGCGGAGCCCGCCGACGATGATGTACGGGATCAAGGCCTGACGCAGCGCCTCTTCCAGGACACGGGACTGGGCGTTCGTCCGGTAGAATATGGCATAGTCGTCGTATCGCGATCCCTCGTCGGCCACCTGGCTTCGGATGGTCCCGACCGCAAATAGGGCCTCATCCACTTCGTCGAGGCAGCGGTACAGGACGATCGGGTCCCCCTCTTCGTTCTCGGTCCAGAGGGTCTTTCCCTTCCGGCCGATGTTGTGGGCCACCACGCGTCCCGCACCGTCGAGGATCCGCTGGGTGGATCGGTAGTTCTGTTCCAGCCGGATCACGGCGCAGCCGGGATGGTCCCGCTCGAAGTCCAGGATGTTGTCCAAGTCGGCGCCGCGCCATTTGTAGATTGACTGGTCGTCGTCCCCGACCACGCACAAGTTCCCGTGTTTGCCGGCCAGCAAATGAATCAAGCGGTACTGGGCATGGTTCGTATCCTGGTACTCGTCCACCAGGATGTAGCGCCAGAGGTCCTGATAGGCAGCCAGCACCTCGGGATGACGCTCGAACAGGTGCACCGTTCCCATCAGCAGATCGTCGAAGTCAAGGGCTTGCAACCCTTCCAGCCGCTCCTGATACATGCGGTACACCCTGGCGGTCCGCTCCTCCATGTGGTCGTTAGCAACCAGCGCGTACTCCTCCGGGGAGAGCAGCTCGTTCTTGGCCCGGCTGATGCGGGAGAGGACTGTGCGGGGGTTCAGCGCGCGCTCGGACAAGCCCAGGGCCCGCAGGCAGTCCCGCATCAGGCTCAACTGGTCGCCCTCGTCGTAGATGACGAACGAGCTCCTGAGGCCAATGGTCCCGCCGTGCTTCCGGAGAATCCGGACGCAGGTCGAGTGAAACGTCCCGACCCACACGCTCAGGCCATCCCTTCGACCGGGCTCAGGCCATGCCTGGTCAAGGAGATCCGCCACCCGCCGCTTCATCTCGCCGGCTGCCTTGTTCGTGAAGGTGACGGCCAGGATGTTCCAGGGCGAGACCCCGCAGTAGCCGATCAGGTAGGCGATCCGCCTGGTGATCACCCGCGTCTTGCCCGAACCGGCACCTGCCAGGACCAGAAGCGGCCCTTCCTTGTGCACGACCGCTTCTTCCTGTCTGGGATTCAAATCGGCTAAGATCGCGTCAAGTCTCACTTCGGCATGCTTCTCCATCGATCGGCGAACATGGTCCAACTGTAATCTGGCAGGAGAGTCTTGTCAAAGAAAAACCCCCCCGTTCGCGAAGGCAACCGGGGGGTTGAGAGCTTCGGATTCGTGGGAATCAACCCTTCATATTTTGCTTGGCACCTCGCACCTCGCACCTCGCACTTGGCACCTGTCTTTACTCGACCGTCACGCTCTTGGCGAGGTTGCGGGGCTGGTCCACGTCGCACCCCTTCCTCACGGCGATATGGTAGGCCAGGAGTTGGAGGGGGATGACCAGAAGCAGCGGCATCAGGTGGGAAGAGGTGCGGGGGATGCTCACAAGATGGTCGGCTTTTGCCATCAGGCGAGGATCGGTCTCATCGGAGACGGCGATCACGATCCCGCTTCGCGTCTTGACCTCCTCGATATTCCCCAGCACCTTCTCGAAAGTCTTGTCCCTGGGGGCGAGGAAGATCACCGGCATCTCGTCGGTGATCAGGGCGATGGGACCATGCTTCATCTCTCCGGCCGGGTAGCCCTCGGCATGGATGTAGGAGATCTCTTTCAGCTTCAGGGCACCCTCCAGGGCGATCGGGTAGTTGATGCCGCGACCGAGGTAGAGGAAATTCGTCGCAGCGTAGAAACGCGCAGCCAGGTGTTCCAACTCGTGGTCGAGGTGAAGGACCTGCTCCATCTGCTGCGGCAGGCGGACTAGCTCGCTGAGCAATTCCTGCGACCTTGCCGCATCGATGCGCCCCCTGGCCCGGCCCATGGCGAGGGCCAGCAGGTACAGCGCGGCCAGTTGTGAGGTGAAGGCCTTGGTCGAGGCGACGCCGATCTCCGGGCCGGCATGGGTGTACAGGACACCGTCGCTCTCGCGGCTGAGGGTCGAGCCCACCACGTTGCAGATGGCGAGGCACTTGCACCCGGCACGGCGAGCCTCCCGGAGGGAGACCAGCGTGTCCAGCGTCTCGCCGGACTGGCTGATCGTCACGACCAGCGTCCCCTCGTCGAGAATCGGATCGCGGTATCGAAACTCGGAGCCGTAGTCCACCTCGACCGGTACCCGGACCAGCTCCTCGAGGAGGAACTTGCCAATCAGTCCCGCGTGCCAGGAGGTCCCGCAGGCAACGATGACGATCCGCCTGATCGCCGGCAGCATGTCGTGGAGCGGCTCCAGCCCGTCCAGATAGAGGTGGCCGGTGTCCAGCGAGAAGCGACCTCGGATGGTGTCCCGCAGCGCCCGGGGCTGCTCGTAGATCTCCTTGAGCATGAAGTGCTTATAGCCCCCCTTTTCGGCCATGATGGGGGTCCAGAGGATCTTCTGGACCTTCTTCTCCACCGGCTCCCCGGCCAGCGTCGTGACGTTCACGCCGTCCGGCGACAGCACGACCACTTCTTCGTCGTCCAGGAACAGGACATTGCGGGTGTGGGACAGGATGGCGGGGACGTCGGACGCGATGAAGAATTCGCCGTCGCCCAGCCCCACCACCAGTGGGCTTCCGTTCCTGGCGGCCACCAGTCGGTGCGGATCGCCGCGCCAGATGATCCCCAGCGCGTAGGAGCCAACGACGCTGGCCAGGGCGCGGCGGACAGCGATCTCCAGGTCCGCCGTGTCCTGAAGCTGCTTCTCAATCAGGTGGGCCAGAACCTCGGTGTCGGTTTCCGATTTGAAGCGGTGCCCCTCCTGCTGGAGCTTCTCCTTCAGGGCGAGGTAGTTTTCGATGATGCCGTTGTGGACGACGACGACATCGCCTGTGCAATCGCTGTGGGGATGGGCGTTCTCTTCGGTGGGCCGGCCGTGGGTGGCCCAGCGCGTGTGCCCCAGCCCGACCTCTCCGGAGAGATCCCGGCCCCATAAGGCGTTTTCCAACTCCTTGATCTTGCCCACGCTCCGATAGATGACCACGCGGTCCTGCTGCAGGATGGCCAGGCCGGCCGAATCATAGCCCCGGTACTCCAGCCGTTTGAGTCCTTCCAAGAGGACCGGGACCACTTTTTTGTGCCCGACGTACCCCACGATCCCGCACATACGCCTACCTCTTCTGCCGCTTGGCCCGCATGGCCGTGGCGCGGCCGGCCTTGTTGACCTGCTGCGCCCGGCCGAACGCCAGGGCGTCGGCTGGCACGTCCTCGGTGATGGTCGATCCTGCGGCGATGATCGCTCCTCGCCCCACCGTGACCGGCGCCACGAGACTGGTATTGCTCCCGACGAAGACGTCGTCCTCGATGACGGTCTGATGCTTGGCAAATCCATCGTAGTTACAGGTGATGGTTCCCGCGCCGATGTTCACCCGCTCCCCCATGCTGGTGTCGCCGATATAGGTCAGGTGCGGGACCTTCGACCCCTCGCCGATCACCGACTTCTTGACTTCCACGAAATTGCCGACCTTGGCGTTCCGCTTCAGCGTCGTCTGCGGTCGGATGTGCGCGTAGGGCCCGACCTGACACCCGTCGCCGATCTCGCTCTCCTGGATGATGCACCCGTCCAGGATGAGGGTCCCATCCCCGACCTTCGCATCCCGGATGCGACAGCCCGCGTGGATCGTCGTCGCCTCCCCGATCACGGTCCGCCCTTCGAGGGTGACGTTGGGGTAGAGCACCGAATCGGACCCGATCCTCACGAAGGGACCAACGTAGGTGCGCTCGGGGTCAAGGAGAGTGACCCCCTCGGAGAGAAGCCGTTCGGCGTTCTTGCGCCAGAGACGCCGATGGACCGCGGCCAGCTCGGCACGGGTGTTGACGCCTTGAACCTCGTCGGGATCGGCCGCGCGCTGGGCCTGCACGCGCCCTCCGCGCTCACGGAGCAATCCCACCACATCCGGCAGGTACAGTTCGCCTTTCACCGCAGAAGGACGGATCGCCGTGAGGGTCTCGAAGAGGGGAAGCGCGGCAAAGCAATAGACGCTTGTGTTGATTTCATGGATCAGCCGCTCCTGCGGCGTGGCCTCGAGCTCCTCGACGATCCGGAGCAGCTCCCCCGTCCCATCCCGCACTACCCGCCCATATCCGGACGGTTCCGACATCTGGGCCGTGAGAACGGTCGCCTGCGCTTGCGCCTCCCGATGCACCCGCACCAGGTCCTCGAGGGTCTTGGGTGTCACCAGCGGGGTGTCACCCGAGAGAACCAGGAGATCGCCATCGAAACCGGACAGTGCCTCCTCTGCCTGCAGAAGGGCGTGACCTGTCCCCCGCAGCTCTTCCTGGTGGACGAATTCCACTGCCTCGCCCGCCAGCGCCTCTCGCACCCGCTCGGCCTGATATCCGACGATCACCAGGGTTCGTTTCGCCCGAACGGTGCGGCACGCTTCGACGACGTAGGCGATCATCGGCAGGCCCGCGACCTGATGCAGCACCTTGGGAAGCTTCGAGCGCATCCTGGTCCCCTGGCCGGCGGCCAGGATCATCGTACATACCTCTTTCACTCCCTGGTCTCCCCCTTCATGAAATGAATCACATCACCCTCGACGATCGAAGCGTCCATGCGGCGCCTACACTGTACGCCCGAGAAGACTTCCCGCCGTGACGTATACCGATGCTACCACACCCGCTTTTGCCGCAAAAGCGATTTTCGGCGCGTTGAATCGTCAGCGGTTCAGGAGCATCATCCCCCGGGCGGGATCGAGCTGGACCTTAAACCGATTCAGGAAACTCAGGCCGAGCAGCCCGCCGACAGCAGACGACAGGCCCGGGACATCGTGGATGACCGCCTCGACGCTCCTCGCCTTGGCCCCGGCCACCTCGATCAGGTCTATCGAGATCAGGGGTGCCTCGATGGTTCCAGAGGCAGTGTGGACCGTGACGGTCCGCGCGAATGCGCTCGAGGTGAGACCAAGGCGGCCCGCCGTAGCATTGGTCAAGACACAGAAGGTCGCGCCGGTATCGACGAGGAAGAGTGTCTCCACCAGCCCGTTCACGCGACCGCCGACGAGGATCGCCGAGCCCTGTCGTTGGATGGGGACACTCACGGTCTCGGCCCTTGCCGGGAGGGGCCCGGTACCGGCCAGGATGATCTGAACGGTGTTCGCGCGGCCGGTCTGCACGGGGACGAGCCGTTTCTCATCCGGGAAGCCTTCCTTGTTGACAGTCAGGCGGTAGTTGCCCGGCGGCACATCACGAAAGGCGAAAAGGCCGTCAGCGTCGGTGTTGACGCTGCCGATCCCCTCCAGGGTCACCGTCGCACCTTCCAGCGCCACCCCGTCTCTGGACATGACCAAGCCCCTCAGTGTCTCGCTCGATTCCGCGACGGTTGCGTGGCCGAGGTGGATTGCGGAAGAGAGGAGACCTGCAGCAAGGGTCAGTGCAGGTTGCCAAGCCCTCGCACGACGCCTCACATCAGCGCCCTTCGCACCCCCAGCGTACGCAGGGCCGCTGAGACGATGAAGAGGGAGCCTGTGACAACGACGGCGTCCTCTCGGTCAGCCACTGTCCTGGCAAGGGCGATCGCCTCTCCCACATCCACCAGGATCTCGAGCTTTGGGCAGAAACGCTCCGCTTCAACAAGCCCTCGCGGGTCGGCGGCGCGCTCGCTCTCCGGACGGGTGAGGATGACACGCTTCGCCAGCGGCCCCAACTCCTGCAACATCGCGATCCAGTCTTTATCCTGAAGCACCCCGAAGACCAGGACCAGGCGACCGGCGAATCGTTGCTCCTCGAGAAAGGCCCGGAGCGCCTTGGCGCCCGCCGGGTTATGAGCTCCATCCAGGATCACGAGAGGATGGCCAGGGAAGAGATGTAAGCGGCCGGGCCATCGCGCACGGCACAGGCCCTCCCAGATCGCCTGCTCCGGAACTTCGGCGCCCCGGACACGAAGGAGCCTCGCCGCAACGACGGCCGTCACGGCGTTGGTGACCTGGTGTCGGCCGAGCAGGCGGATCCCGAACTCTTGGGTCGGTTGCTCCCGCTGGGCCACGACGAACCGCTGTCCTGACAGGTCGGACCCGGTGATCTCCCACCGGCACGTCGCGCCGACATCGAGGAGAGGCGCCCCCCGAGTCCGACACACCTCCGTGATGACCGCTAAGGCCTCGGGCGCATCGGCGGCGGTGACGAGCGGCTTCCCTGCTTTGACAATCCCCGCCTTCTCTGCCGCGATGGCCTCAAGCGTCTTGCCCAGGTAGTCCTCGTGCTCGAGGGCGATATTGGTGATGACAGCCACTTCGGGGTCAAGGACATTCGTCGCATCGAACCGGCCGCCCAGCCCGACTTCGACCACCGCGTAATCCACCTGACTCCGGACAAAGTGCAGGAAGGCGAGGGCGGTGGTGACCTCGAAGAAGGTGGGGTGGGACACGGTAGGGGGTGCGGGGTGCGGGGTGCGGGGAAGTGAGAAGAGATCGGCAACGACAGAACGAAGTTCGTCGGTGAGACGGGCGACGTCAGCCTCGCCGATGGCCCGGCCATCGACCCGGACTCGTTCCGTGAACTCCAAGAGATGCGGGGAGGTGTATAACCCGACCCTATAGCCGGCAGCCCGAAGGATCGAGGAAAGAAAAGCGGCGGTTGACCCTTTGCCGTTCGTCCCCCCGATCAGAATGGACGGAACACCACACTGTGGGTCTCCCACAGCATCGAGGAGCCGGCGGATGTTCTCGAGGCCCAGCTTGACGCCGAAGCGTTGAAGCCCGTACAGATAGGCAATCGCCTGGGAATAGGTCACGAGGACCCCGCGAGGGTCACTGCGTCCCGGTCAACTGGCCGTCCGCGAAGAATGCCAGCAAGTTCGCCAGCACTCCGCGGAGCTGCCTCCGGTCGACGATGAGGTCCACGAATCCATGGTCCTGGAGGAACTCAGCCCGCTGAAACCCCGGGGGCAACGCCTGGCGGATCGTGTCCTGGATGACCCGGGGACCGGCGAAGCCGATCAGGGC
>JBGQJI010000010.1:0-31610 GCA_041498975.1 Methylomirabilis sp. (SeqCode) | reverse complement strand
GAGACCGGCGCCGGGAAGAGCACGCTGGTCAACCTCCTCCCTCGGCTGTTCGAGGCTCCGCCGGGAACCATCTGCATCGACGACATCCCGCTCCCGAAGATTTCCCTCCAGACCCTGAAGCGGGCGATCGGCTTCGTCTCCCAGGACATTTTCCTCTTCTCTGATACGATCAGAGAGAACATCCTCTTCGGTACGTCAGACTCCACGGCCGAGGACGTGGAAACGGCGGCCGATCTCGCGCAGCTCCTGCCCAGCATCCGGGAGTTCACCCATCAGTTTGACACCTTACTGGGAGAGCGGGGCGTCCGGCTCTCGGGCGGCCAGAAGCAGCGGACAGCGCTGGCCCGGGCTATCATCAAGAACCCCCCCATCCTGATCCTGGACGACGCCTTTTCGAGCGTTGACACCGAGACCGAGGAGCGCATCCTCGAGCAGTTGAAGGGGTTCATGAAAGGACGGACCGCGATCCTGATCTCACATCGGATCTCCACGGTGAAGGACGCTGACCAGATCATCTATCTACATGATGGCCGCATCGTCGAACGCGGCAGCCATGAAGAGCTTCTAGCCCTGAAGGGCCACTACTACCGACTCTATCGGCGTCAGCTCCTGGCCAGGGAGCTGGAGACCTTGACGGACAACGGGGGCGCCGGGTGATGAGAGAACAGCAGGATCATCAGGACGACGAGGTCCTGGGGAAGGCCTACGATGCCCGGCTCATCCGGCGGCTGCTGACCTATCTCCGACCGTATTGGCTCTGGTCTCTGGTCTCCCTTCTGCTCCTGTTTCTGACCACCGGGCTGCAACTGGTCGGACCATACATCATCAAGGTTGCCGTGGACACCTACATCGCGGCCCGCGACCTTCGCGGTCTCAACATCGCGGCCCTGGCCTACCTGGCAAGCGTCCTCCTGGGATTCCTGTCCCAATATGCCCAGAGCTACACCATGCAGTATACCGGCCAGTGGGCCATGCATGACCTCAGGACACAGCTCTTCGCCCACCTCCAGCGACAAAACCTCGCCTTCTTCGACAAGAACCCGGTCGGTCGTCTCATGACCAGGGTCATCAACGATGTGGAGACCCTGAATGAGCTGTTCGGGTCCGGGGTGGTCGCCTTGCTGGGCGATCTCCTCACCCTGGTTGGTGTCGGTGCCGCGATGTTCGCCCTGGACTGGCGCCTGGCGCTGATCTCTTTCGCCACCTTTCCGTTCATGCTCCGGGCGACGACCGCTTATCGCAAGCGGGCGCGGGAGAACTATCGCGAAAGCCGAAGGATCCTGGCCCGGATGAACGCGTACCTCCAGGAGAATATCTCCGGCATGGCCACCGTCCAGGCCTTCGGCCAGGAGGGGCGCCACTTCCGTAAGTTCAAAGAGATCAACACCCAGCACCGGGACGCGCTGCTCAAGAGCATCCATTATAACGCCGTCTTCTTCCCGTCGATCGAACTCTTCAGCGCGGTTACCGTCGGCTTGGTGCTCTGGTACGGCGGCGCGATGATTCTCGACGAACGGATCCTCCCCGGCGTCGTGATCGCGTTCATCCAGTACGTGCATCGCCTGTTCACGCCGATCCGCGACCTGGCGGAGAAGTACAACATCCTGCAGGCGGCAATGGCCTCCAGCGAGCGGGTCTTCACGCTGCTTGATGTGCAGCAGTCGCTCGCCGACCCGGCCACACCCATCCAACCCGCCCACGTGCGCGGCGAGATCGAGTTCAAGGACGTCTGGCTCTCGTATGTGCCGGGAGAGCCGGTTCTGAAGGGGATTTCCTTCCGCGTGGCGCCGGGCGAAAAGGTCGCGCTGGTGGGCGCGACGGGGGCCGGCAAGACCTCGATGATCTCGGCTCTCTGTCGCTTCTACGACGTCGAGCGCGGGAGCATTCGCATCGATGGGATCGACGTGCGGGAGTGGGACAAGCGGACGTTACGTCGCCACCTCGGGTTGGTGCTGCAGGATGTCTTTCTCTTCTCCGGAGATGTCGCCCGCAACATCAGCCTCGGTGATCCCGGTATCTCACAGGAGGGAGTGGCCGAGGCGGCCCGCCGGGTTCACGCGCAGAGCTTCATCGACAGGCTTCCCGGTGGGTTCCAAGCGGCTGTCCAGGAGCGCGGCTCCACCCTGTCCCAGGGGGAGCGTCAGCTCCTCTCCTTCGCCAGGGCCCTGGCGTTCGACGCCCCGATTCTGATCCTGGACGAGGCGACCAGTGCGGTAGACACCGCAACGGAGTTGCTGATCCAGAATGCCTTGGAGGAGCTGCTCCGGGGACGCACTGCCCTGATCATCGCCCATCGCCTTTCCACCATCCAGTTCGTTGACCGGATCATCGTCCTGCACAAGGGGCGCATCCGGGAGGAAGGGACCCACAAGGCGCTGCTGGCCCGTGGCGGCTTTTACAGCCGCCTCTACGAGCTTCAGTACCAACCTCTGGCATAGTGGGGACGAGCGTTCAGCGATCAGCCATCAGCTTTCAGCCACAACAACCATTGGCGGGAATATAGTTTCTGATTCAAGCCGAGGTTAGTCCAAGCTCGCTGTGTTTCCTTCTCTTGCTGACTGCTGAAGGCTGCAAGCTGAAAGCTGAGCGGCAGCGTCGGATTATTCGATCTTGGCCACGGCTGAGGCTGGCAGGAGGTTGATGAGGCGGCTGAGCGCCTCATCCAGATAGGCAGGGTCTTTCGATTCGAGAGTGAGCGTGACCTTGTACTTCGGGTTATGCAGCTCGGGGTAGGACCCGAGCAGGAGAGCGGGGTACTCCTGCATGACGGCGTCCAGATGCTCTGCGATCGAGCCTTCCCCGGCGGTAACGAACACTCTTTTGAGGAAGAACGGTGAGTCTCGAAACCGTTCTTTGATCCCCTCGAACTTCTGTTGGAGGATCTCCGGGACCCCTGGAAAGATATAGATGTTCTTGACGATCACCACCGGAAAGACCAGATCCGGCTGGCCGAACAGTTCGGCGCCTTCGGGCGCCTGCGCCATCCGAAGGTGGACCCTGTTGGCTTTCCCCCCGTACAGTCTTTGAAGCACCCGCTCGAGATCGGGGTGGCTGATCACCCGCCGGCCGAGCCCCTTCGCAATGCCGTGGATGGTCACATCGTCGTGGGTTGGCCCGACCCCGCCAGTGGTGATCACGATGTCGTAGGCGGTCGAGAAGGTGGCAGCCTCTTCCGCGATGCTGTCGATGTCATCCGGAATGACCGAGATCCGTTTGATCTCGACCCCCAGCGCGCGAAGCTCGCGGCACAGATATGGCGAGTTCGCGTCCTGCACCTTTCCCGAAAGGATCTCGTTGCCGATGATCAGAATGCCTGCCGTTGTGGCCATTGTGCGCGTCCAGGGGGGTATGAGCTGCCTGTTGAGGTGTCATATGATACTGTCTTGAGGGTGTCCTGACAATCCCATTTTTCCGGTGAATCTGGCGCACTGCGATCCTGCCCGGGAAGAGCCGTTCGAGTGGAGCACCGCTGATGCCGCGAGACAACCCCACCCTTCAAGTTGGAGATCCGGCGCCTGAGTTCTGCCTTCCCGCCCTTGACGGCCGGGAGGTTCGCTTGTCAGACTACCGAAATCGGCAGCCCGTGCTGCTGGTATTCTTCCGAGGGACTTGGTGACCCAACTGCCTCAAGCAGCTAGGAAGGCTGCAGGAGAATCTGCCGACATTTCAGAGGATGGGCGCGGTCACCTTCGGGATCGTTGCGCAGCGGCCGGAAAAGGTGCGGGAGTTCATGACCGGCCATCGCTTCTCGCTGCCGATGCTCATCGATGCCGACCGGGCCGTCACCAAGCGGTACGGGGTCTACCACCTATTCGGGCTCGATGCCTTTCGAACCGCCCGCCCTTCGACCTTCCTCATCGACCGCGATGGGAGGGTCCGCTCCATGTATATCGGCGAAAGCCAGCACGACCGCCCAGACCCAAGGACCATAATTGCTGAGCTATCTCAACTCGATGCCTGACGGCTCAGTCCTGGTCCAGGATCTCGTGGGGCTCTCCGTCGGCCACTGCGGGAGCAGGCCGACGAACTTGATTCCGCTTACTACCAAGAGCCTTAGCGCCTTCGCCTGGTCGGTATTAAAGACCCGGTGGGCGGAGCTCTCCCGGTTGTACACGGCGTCCCCTGCCTCAAGATCGAACCGCTCGCCGTCCGACTGGATGGAGCCGTGACCGTCGAGGACATAGTAGACCTCCTCGCAGTTACTGTGCGTAGCATGAATGAGGCGTCACGTGAGCCCGGGCCGCACAGTCCCGGGGAGAGTCCGATGAGGGGCGGACGGAGGTGTCACCTTTTTTCCGTTCCGCTTAGTATGTCTGTGGAGCGGAGTGTGTTGTCCCGGCGCGATCTCGACGATCCCCATGATCAGGGTCTTGGACGGGACCCCGGTATTCGGGTAGATGAATTTCCAGTTCTTGACGCCGGCCCGGATCTCCATCGGCGCCCCTGGCGCACACTCATCACGTTTTACGACGAGCTTCCGGCGGCTCATGCCTCACCCCTCCCCGAATATGCCTCCTGCTGACAAGCATTGCGAATCGGATGAATGATAGCATGGGGGCATGGTTCAGGAAACCACCGCTGCTCCTGCTTGACAGAGGACAAAAAGGAGCTTAAGCTGCTCCTGCCGGGATGGCGCGCTGCCCTCTTTTTCTGAGCCCGGCGTGGTCGGCGAAATGTGTCCTGAGTGTGCACGTGCGCGGTGGAAGGAAAGGCGATGAGGAGGGAGGCATGACAGGAGAACGGCGCGATCCGGGACTGCAGGGGTGGGCCCTGATCCTGGGCGCCTCCAGCGGCTTCGGCGAGGCGGCTGCCTTGGCCCTGGCTTCGGGGGGGATGCATATTTTCGGCGTGCACCTGGACCGTAAGACGACTATGCCGAACGTGGAGCGGATAGTGGCCGGGATCAAGCAGGCAGGGCGAGAGGCGGCGTTCTTCAACGTCAATGCCTCCGATCCAGAGAAGCGACGCGAGGTGTTGGATCAGATGGAGAAGACCCTGGCCGATCGGGGAGAGGCCTCGTCGGTGAGGGTTATGCTCCACTCGCTGGCCTTCGGGACCCTGAAGCCGTTCATCGCCCCTTTCTCGAAGGAGGCGATCACGCCCGCCCAGATGGACATGACCCTGGACGTGATGGCGCATAGTCTCGTGTACTGGGTGCAAGAGCTGGTATTCCGAAAGATGATGATTCGCGGTGGAAGGGTATTCGCGATGACCAGTTCGGGTGGGGCGCGGGTTTGGGGCGCCTACGGGGCCGTGTCGGCGGCTAAGGCCGCTCTGGAGTCGCACATCCGGCAACTCGCGCTGGAGCTGGCCCGATTGGGGATCACGGCGAACGCCATCCGCGCTGGGGTGACCGATACTCCGGCGCTCCGGAAGATCCCCGGGAGCGAGAGCATCAAACAGACCGCGCTGCAGTTCAATCCCTCGGGCCGCCTCACCAACCCTGAGGACGTCGCAGTGGCTCTCGTCGCCTTGAGTCGACCGGAGACCTATTGGATGACGGGAAACGTGATCGGGGTGGATGGTGGCGAGGATATCGTGGGGTTTTCGATCTCCTCCTCCACCGCAGCGGCCAAGGATGAGGCGGCTGGTGTAGAGTGAATGAGATCATGGGTTTCAACCCATTGCGGCTGGCTCGGATGGGGCATCTCTCCCTCCGAGTCAGTGACCTTGTTGTCTCGGAGAAGTTTTACACAGAGGTCCTCGGGATGAGGCCGGTCTGGCGAAGCGAGGGCGAGATCGCCTTTCTCGAGTGCGGCAACGATGATCTGGCCTTGATCCAGGTCCCAAGTGAAGAGGTGCCCGCGTTCCGCCACCGCCCCCAAACGTCGCAATCTCTCCACCATTTCGGCTTTCGGGTCCACGCGAAGGAGGAGGTCGATCGACTGGCCCAGGAGGTCAGGGGTCATGGGATAGGCATCGACGACGGGCCTAGAGACCACCGGGACGGAAGCCGCTCCTTCTACTTCAAGGATCCCGATGGCAACTACATCCAGATCCTCTGGGATCCCATCCGCGAAACACCCTCTTCCTGATGCCGGGCTAAGGCCTCTCACGTCCCTCTCACACCGACACTCTGCCCAGACGTGGACATGAAGAATTCGGGCTAGCGATGTGATGAACAGAGGACAACTGTGACGGCAATCACGATTGCGAAGATGCTCCATCTCTTGGGGGTCATCTTCTGGGTGGGTGGCATGGGGGCCAGACTGTGTCTCCTGGGCTCCACCACCTCGGGGATGAACGAAGCGGTAAGAAACCAGCTCTACGAGGCGCAGCGGCGGATTCATCTTCGGATGGAGCTTCCCGCCTTTCTTTTCGCCCTGCTGGCCGGCCTGTTCTTGGTCCATGCGGCCGGGGTCACCTTCCACCAGACATGGTTCAGCGTCAAGATGCTCCTGCTCCTTGGCGTGATCCTCCTGGACCCGCTTGCCTCGCGCCAGTTCAAGGCCTTCAAAGCGAGCGGCAGGGAAGGTCGGGCTGCAGGTCTCCTCGCGCTCCTCGTGGCGTTCGCCGTGCTCATGGTGCTGGCTGCCTTGACCAAGTTCTGACGAGAGTGTGCGGCAGCCGGAGGGCGGCGACGGTGCGATCGGCTCCCGTTCTCATGCTGACCTTGATTCTCGCCGGAGGGTGAGTGGAGCCGCTGGAAAAACGCCTTATCTTCTTCCCCGACAAGACGATCGTCGAGACGCCGCATGAGTGGGGCATGGCCTATGAAGACGTCTACTTTACGACCGAGGATGGCCTCAAGCTCAATGGCTGGTGGATTCCCGGGACCGGCTCGCCGCTCACGTTCCTCTGGTTTCACGGCAACGCGGGGAATATCAGTCACCGGCTGGAGAACATCAAGCTCCGGCGCGATCACCTGGGGATCAACCTCTTTATCTTCGACTACCGTGAGTACGGAAGAAGCGAAGGCGAGGTATCAGAGGAGGGGACCTATCGCGATGGGAACGCGGCCATCCGGTATTTACGCGGTCGAAAAGAGCTGGATCCTGCGAAGATCGTCTTCCTTGGTGAATCGCTCGGCAGCGCCGTCGCGGTCGAGATGGCGATCCGACATGGCTGTGCTGCAATGATACTGGAGTCGCCCTTCCTGTCCATCCCGGAGATGGCGAAGGCGAGCTTTCCGTTCCTTCCGCTCGGGCCGCTCCTCCGGACCAGGTATGACACCTTTTCGAAGATCGGAAAGGTAAGGGCACCCGTCCTGATTGTGCATGGCGAATACGATGAGATCGTTCCCCTCCAGCAGGGCCGGCGCGTCTTCGAAGCCGCGCCCGAGCCCAAGGAGTTCTACATCATCAAGGACGCCCACCATAACGACCTCTACTTCGTTGGCGGTAAGGCCTACGTCGATGCGCTAGGCCGTTTCCTCGGTAGGGTGATCCTGGACAAGCCATCGCGTTGAGCGCAAAGCGTCAAGGCGCTCAATCGTCCTCCATCATCATGCACTTCATCTGGATACCGGCCTCAGCGCCACCCGCCCTTGCAGCCCGGCGAGACGGGCGACGGTCTTGACAAGTCCTCGGGTGTCAAGGGGCTTGGCCAGGAAGGCTGCGCAGCCGGCTGTTTTCGCCTGGGCCTGTTCCTGGGGCGCAGCATACGCGCTGATCGCGAGGATCGGGATGCCTTGGGTCACGGGCTCGGCCGTGAGCAACCGGGCCAGCGTGAAGCCGTCCACACCAGGGAGTTGGAGGTCCAGGATGATGAGATCGGGTCGCGTGGCCTTCACCCGCTCCAGCAGGCCGCTGCCATCTTCCGCCTGAAGAATCGTGTACCCCGCCGCCTCGAGGACATCCACGACCAGCTCTCGGTTCACCGGGTGATCCTCCACCACCAAGACCGTGCCGCGCGCCATCGGTCCCTCGGGTTGCAGGACTAGCCTGGGGCCAAGGGGAGGCGGATCGTGAAGGCGCTTCCCAGGCCCTCGCCCTGGGACTCGGCCCAGATCGTCCCTCCGTGCAGTTCGACGAGCTGCTTCGTCAGGGCAAGGCCGAGCCCCGTCCCCTGGTGTCGCTTTACGAACGGGGACTCCAGTTGGGTGAACGCCTGGAAGAGCTTGGGCAAGTCCTCGCCCGAAATCCCGATCCCCGTGTCGGACACGCCGATTTCAACGAAATCAGCGGCGTCCGAGGTGCAAGGTGCAAGGTGCGAGGTGCTATCTGTCTCACTCCGCACTCCGCACTCCGCACTCCGCACGCGCCTGGCGGTGACCATAATCCGCCCTCCATCGGGGGTGAATTTCACCGCATTGGAGAGGAGATTGTAGAGGATCTGCTTGAACCGGAGCGGATCTGCGGTGAGGGTCGAAGGAGCGTCGTCCGCCTGAAGCGAGAGCCGCAGCCCCTTCGCCTTGGCCTGGGGGCGGATCTTGGTCGCTGCGGCTGCTAAGGCCGCTGGCAGGTTGAAGGGCTCCGGCTCCAGTTCGATCTTCCCCGCCTCCACCTTCGAGAGGTCGAGGAGGTCGTTGATCAGCGCCAGGAGGTGCTCGCCGCTCTGATGGATGTGGTCCACGTAGCGGGCCTGCTTGGCGCTAAGGGGGCCATACGCGTGCTGCTGTAAGAGCTCCGAGAAGCCAAGGATCGAGTTGAGCGGGGTCCGGAGCTCATGGGACATGTTGGCCAGGAACTCCGACTTGTGGCGGGAGGCTTCCTCGGCCTGGCGAGTGGCCTCCTGGAGCTCTCGGGTCCGGGCTTCAACCGTGGCTTCGAGTTGAATGGCGGCCAAGCGCTCCGCCTCATAGAGCCGCGCCTGCTCGATCGCGAGGGCGGCTTGGGCGGCGAAGAGCTGGAGGAGCTCCAGCGTGGCGGGTTCGAAGGGCTTTCGGGTCTGTGCCTGGTGCGATCCCAGCACGCCAATCGTCCGGCCTTGGGCCACCAGGGGCAAGATGGCGAAGATGCGAGACCGCAGGCTCTTGATCTGGTCATAGGGGGGCTTCAGGCGGAGCGGCTCGGGCACCGGCCCGCGGCCATCCCAGACGACCATCTGCTGGGTGCGGTAGGCCTGGGCCAAGCCGCCACCGGCGGGCCCGATCGGAATGGACACTGCCTGCGCAACCTCCTCGGGCTTGGTACTGGCCACCACTTGCAGCCACTGCTTTGTCGGGTCTGCGAGGAAGATGCTGAGCCGATCAAGCCCTATCACATCTCGGGCGGTCTGCAGAAGCCGGTCGAGCCGCTCCTGGAGCGTCAGCGGTTCCTGGACATGAAGGCTCGCCCGGTAGAGGGCCCGCCGGGTTGCCTCTGTCTGCTTCCGCTCGGTGATGTCCCTTCCATAGAGATTGACATAGCCGCCATCCGGCACCGAGGCCAGAACGAATTCGTAAACGCGCTCCGCACACTCTGCCTCGATGATCCTTTTCTCCTGTTTTGTGAGTGCCTCAGTTATCAGGTCACGCCAAGCGTGGGGTACGTCGCGCCCAACCTCCCACCCCCACCCTCGCAAGAGCGGCTCGCTTGCCTGATTTGCATACAGCATCAGGCCTTCGCTATTGATGCGTAAGATGGGACTTGGATTTTCAGCGGGAAACTTCGCGAGACGCTCGATCTCCTGTTCCGCTCGCTTTCGGTCGGTAATGTCGCGGGCGATGCCTTGGACGCCGACAGGCCTCCCCTCTTTATAGATCAGCCGGTTGCTGACCTCCAGCAGGACGCGGCGGCCGTCCTTCGTGATGATCCCGAGATCGTAGGTCGTCGGCCCGCCTTCCCTGAGCTTGCGGGACAGCATCTGGCGGGAGAGGTCGAGGTATTCCGGGGCGACCACCTGGGCCAGATTCATCGCGGGGGCCTCGTACCGGGTGTAGCCGGTGACTATTTCGCCGGCCCTGTTGAGAGAGGTGAAGTTGCCCGTCAGATCGTAGGTGTAGATGATGTCGTTTGCATTTTCGACCAGGTCCCGATAGCGCTCCTTGCTCTCTCGCAGGGCCTCCTCCGCCCGCGCATGTTCGGCGCGTGTGCGAAGCATCGCGATGCCGTACTCGAGGTCGCTGGCCATCTCGGCCAGCAGCTCCACTTCGTCCGAGTCGAACGCATCCGGCTCCTCGGCGTGGATCACCAGCGCTCCGAACGGCTGTCCATTGGTCCGCAGGGGAAGGGCAATGGACGAGGCATAGCCTCGCTTGATCGCTTCGGCGCGCCAGGGGGCAAAGGCGGGATCCTTCTGGATATTTCTCGCAACGCAGGGCTTGCCTGTCCGGATGGCCGTTCCGGTGGGACCACGGCCCCGTTCAGTATCATCCCATGTGATTTTCACCGATTCGAGGTAGCCCTTATCGTATCCCATGTGCGCCACCGGGCGCACGGTTTTCTCTTCATCGTGCTTCGCGAAGCCCACCCAAGCCAGATGGTATCCGCCGGACCTCACAATCACCTGACAGATGTTCCTCAGCAAGTCTGATTCGTCGGACGCGCGCACCAGTGCCTCATTGCAGTCACTGAGGGTCCTAAGCGCTCGATGCGTCCTGCGAAGCTCACTCTCCTTCTGCTTGCGCTCGGTGATGTCCTGTTTGATGGCGATGAAGTGAGTAATATCGCCTCGCTCGTCGCGAACGGGGGTGATGGTCTGCTCCTCGTGATACAGAGTCCCATCTTTTCGCCGGTTGATGATCTCCCCGTGCCAGACCTCCCCGGAAAGAATCGTGTTCCAGAGATTCTCATAGAATGATAGGTCATGATTGCCTGATTTGAGGAGGCGAGGGTTGTGGCCAAAGGCCTCCTCGGCTGTGTAGCCGGTGAGGCGAGTGAAGGCCGGGTTGACCCAAACTATCTGCCCTTCTCGGTCGGTCATGACGATGGCGTTCGCGGCGGCTTCAAGCGCGGCGCCTTGCAGCCCCAGTCGCTCCTCCACTTGCTTGCGCTCGGCGATCTCAGCCTGTAATGCTTCGGTGATTCTTGTCAACTCCTTGGTCCGTTCGTGGACCCGTATCTCTAACTCCTCGTGCGCTCTGCGCAACGCCTCCTGCGCCTGGTTCCGTTCGATGATCTCCCCTTGAAGCGCCGAATTGGCTGCTTCCAGTTGGGCTGGACTGGGCAATGCAAGAGCCTTAGGCATGAGCAGCCAGAGCGCCACCGCTGTTATGACTGACGCAATTGCCGTGATTGCCTTGACGGCTCCATCGAGCCAATACACGGGATTCCAGATCGTCCACAACGCCATGAGGTGAGTCGTCCCGCACGCAATGATGAACGCCGCGAACATGAGGAACATCCAGTTGAAAGCTAGGTCTCGCCTCTTGCGCACGAAGTAGACGAGGGCGATCGGGATGGAATAGTACGAGAGGGTAATCAGCGAATCCGAGATGACGTAGAGCCACAACAGCGGTCGCGTCCACAGGAAGCAGTAGCCGTGCGGCTCGAATCCTTGCGAGCCGATGACGCTCTGCAGAAGGTGTAGCATTGAGTACGGCTCTCCGTCTCTTACATCGCGACGGCAGGAGCCGCTTGGCTCCTGCCTCCCAGCCCGTGGCCCGGGCTCAGGTCCCCGCCCCCCAGTCGTGTCGTGGTATTCACGGGACCACCCATCCTGCGCCGCCCAACTTGGTCGGGAAGTGATTCACGGGTGTGTCGCCAGGGGACGCTGGTCCGCAAGACCCGTGCGGGCGAGTAGCCTGTACCAGGCGTCGGATGGCCGGCAGCAGGTCGGTGCTCAAGCTGGCCTTTGAGACGAACGCATCTGCCCCCGCGGCGCGGGCCGCCTCGCGATAGGCGTCGGTGTCCCAGAGGGTCAGGGCGATGATGATGACATCAGGCATCCTGGTCCGCAGAACGGGGATGACGTCCAGGCCCGGCACATCGGGCATGGCCAGGTCGAGCAGAATCACTTGCGGTTGCAGATCCTGTGATGTCCTCAGGGCCTCTTTGCCGCCGGCAGCTGTACCGACGACGACGACCTCGTCCTGGTACTGCGTTCGCAAGAACCGTGCAAGGATCTGCAGAAAGGTGGAATTGTCGTCCACCAGCAGCACGGAGATGGGGTTCATGATTCCTGTCGGCCCTCCTCGCTCGGCTACAAGAGTGACTCCAGGAGCATAAATAGATGCAGAGTGAGAATAGATGGCTTGGCCGGGCGTGTCTATCCGTACACCTACGGAATTCGAGGAGGGAAACCCCGTATTTCTTGCGGGGCGGACCGGCCGGGAAGGGGTACTGGACGGTTTGGGGGTCAAAAGGAGGAAGGGGAAACGCCGGAGGGGAGCCGTGGGTCAGGGGGGGGGTAAGAGATAACCTCAGCTATTACGCGGCGGGTGCTTCCGGAACCGCAATGGCTCAAGCCCTTCATCCTTTGCGGCCTTTTCCAGCACGAGGTCCCAGGAGGCAAAGACGACGGGCTCGGCGAGCCGGCCATGGATGGCTGTTGCACAGCCCAAATGGATCGCATCGTAGGCCCTTAGCTGATGAGCCTCCGCGAGACGGGCCCCCTCTCGAATGAGCGAGTCCGTGATACCCACTACCAGGTAACGGGCCCAGTCCGCATCGAGATCACGAATGATCCTTCGGTAATCTCTGGCTGGAAGCCCTCCCTCATGGCGGCGCCTGACGAAGGCCGCTCGGGCCTCGACATAGGCGACCGCCGAAGTCGCAATCAGACTGGCTTGATCGACCGCGCTTCGGACAAGGGGCGATCCCTCTTCGTCCACATAGAGCTTGACGAGGGCGCTGGTATCAAGGTAAAGCCTCATCGTCGATCTTCGATGACCGCTTGGGCCACCGAAGGCCCCTTGACCCGGGGCGGGCGGATGGCTCCTCGCGGTCTGCCTCCTCCCCACCGCGCCACACCGTCACGGAGCATGGCCTCGATTCGCCCGTCCGCGGGAGTGATAGGCGGGGGCGAGATGACGGCGACCGGCTGACCTCGGTGCGTCACCACCACGCGTTCCCCGGCTCCCACTCGCTTGAGATACTGACTGAGGCGGTTTCTTAACTCCCGGATACCCACGGCAACCATTCTCTTCTCCTAGTGAACTACTATGGCTTCGAAAGTCCCCCTCACTCGCGTCATTGCGAGGAGCGAGACCCCTCGCCGCTGCTCGGGGCAAGCTGCGCAATCTCAACAAGGTTCGAGGTTCCAAGTGCCTGGTAAAGTTCCAGGTTCCATGTGCCAGGTTCCAGGTTACATGACCCAAGTTGAAGGTGTGGTAGGGCCTGCTCTTAGCCTGGAACGCGGAACGTGGAACATTGAACTGCGAAGCCGAACCCGAGACTGCAAAGCTCGCAATGACGCCACTCCCCCACCACTCCAATGTAGCGTCATTATTCCATTATGTGGGCACAATGTCAAGGGGCTGGTTGCCCTCACCCCGGGCGATCGGAAAAGGTCAGTCGTTCAGGGGGAGGATTCCCCGCCGGATGGCGTAGCGGACCAGGTCGGTCTGAGTGTGCAGCCCCAGCTTGCGCATGAGGTTGGCCCGATGCGTCTCAGCCGTGCGGGGGCTGATTCCGAGCCGACCTGCAATCTCGGGGTTCGTTTTGCCCTCGGCCGCCAGGTGCAACACTCCCCGCTCGCGTGTCGTCAGCGTTTCATAGCTATCCCGAGCTGCGGCTTCTGCCTTCTGTGCATATTGCTCGATGGCGCGCTCTGAAAGCGGCGGGCTGAGGTAACGTCGGCCGGCGGTCACCTCGCGCACCGCCTGCACCAGGTCGGCTGCGCTGGAATCCTTAAGAACGTAGCCTGCTGCGCCATTTTTCAGAGCCTCCAGCACATAGGCTTCATCGGCGTGCATCGAGAGGATCAGGACATGGGTTCGGGGTGAGCACTTGCGCGCCAGCCGCGTGACCTCCAGGCCGCTCAAGCCAGACATCATCAGGTCGAGCACCAACACGTCGGGCTGTAGACGTTCGATCAGTTCAGCCGCCTCCAGACCATCGCCCGCCTCCCCGATAAGTCGAAAGTCCGGCTCGGTTTCCAGGAGGGCCCGCAGACCCTGTCGGACGACCTGGTGGTCATCCGCCAGCACGATTGTCGTTGCGGCCATCTCTGCCTCTTCGCTCCAAGTTTGGACGCGCCAGAGGGAATTCGGCTGTCACAAGGGTTCCTTCACCTGGGGCCGACTCCACCGTCAACCTCCCGCCCAACAAGGTGGCCCGCTCCCGCATCCCGGCCAAGCCGCTGGTGGTGTGCGTGGCCAGGGCGGCCGGGAGGTCGAAGCCGCAGCCTCGATCTTCGATCTGCACGGCCAGCCGGTCGGAGTCGGCCCAGGCGCGGACCGTCACCGCTGTCACGCCGGCGTGGCGGGCGACATTCGTTAGCGCTTCTTGTACGATGCGGTAGGCGGCCGTTTCGACCTCCGGCGGCGCGCGTTCCTCCAATCTGGAATGTGAGAAGGCCACTCGCACGTGCGTCTGACCAGTGAACCGCTCGAAGTGCCACAGCAACGTGGATTGAAGACCAAGATCATCCAGCATCGCGGGCCGCAGATCGAGCGCCAGCTCGCGAACTCGCCCCATAAGCTCATTGACCAGCAGTTGTGCTTCGCCAATGGTGGTTTTGACGGCATCGGCCGGAAGGCGCGCGCTCATCTCCAGGGTGAGTTTGATCCCGGTCAGTATCTGGCCGATCTCGTCATGCAGTTCGCGGGCGAGCTGGCGGCGCTCGGCTTCCTGCACCGACACTAACCGATGGGAGAGGGCCTGCAAACGCTCGCGCCCGGCCAGTACCTGCTCGAACAGTCGCGCCTGCTCGATGGCGAGGGCGGCCTGCGCGGCAAAGAGCTGTAGCAGCTCCAAGGTGGCCGCATCGAGCGGCCGCCGGCTGTGCTTCCGATCGGCCCCCAGGACCCCGATTGCCCGACCCCGAACCATCAGTGGCACGTTCGCGAAGACCTGGGAGCGGAGGGCCTCAATCTGGTCATAGGGCGAATGCAGCCGCAGCCCCGCAGGAACCGGCGCCCGGCCATCCCAGGCGATCATCTGCTGGGTGCGGTATGCCTCTGCGATAGCGCCCCCCTCCGGCCCAATCCGGACCCGTATTTTCTCAAGAGGCTCCTCACTCCCCAGGGCGGCCACTGCCTGCAGCCACTGTTCCGCCGGATCGGCGAGCAGGATGTTGACGCGATCCAGCTCCAACACCGTCTTCGCTGTCTGAAGGAGGCGACTGAGCCGCTTCTCAAGCTCCAGCGGTTCCTGGATCTGGAGACTTGCCTGGTAGAGAGCTTGCCGGGTCGCCTCCGCCCGCTTGCGTTCGGTGATGTCTCGAGTGATAGCCGAGGCGCCTGTAATCCTGCCAGCCGTATCCTTGATCGGGGAGATTGTTAGCGAGACGTGAATTTGACGGCCATCCCTTCTGACACGCACAGTTTCATGATGATCAACGCGCTCTCCGCGCTTGATTCTTTCAAGGATCCGTATCCCTTCGTCCCGGCGGTCCGGGGGCGCGAGGATGGAGATATGCCGGCCCTTGACCTCCTCAAGGGGGTAGCCAAAAATCCTCTCCGCGCCGGAATTCCAACTGATAATGAGGCCTTCCAGTGTCTTGCCGATGATCGCATCGTCGGAAGACTCCACAATGGCCGCCACCTGGGAGAGTGCCGCCTGCGCCTCCTTGAGCTGCGTGACGTCTTCGCAGACAATGAGGACAATGGGGTTCCCGTCAGTCCTCTTCACGGTGTGAGCCACCTCTTTCACCCACACCACGGTCCCGTCTTTTCGGATCTTCCGGAATTCCCAGTGGCCGACCTGCCCGGGGCGCTCCACACACGCTTTCAGGTGGTCCCAGGCCGCGATCCTGTCATCACTGTGAATCACGTCAAGGACCGATCTCCCGACCAGTTCCTCACACGTGTACCCCAGTTGGGCGGCCCCAAACTGGTTGACGGATAGGATTCTGCCCTCTGGACTCATCGTGAAGTACATGGTTGGATTGTCTTCGTACAGCGTCCGATACCGTTCTTCACTCTTCCGCAGCGCCGCCTCCACCTGCATGCGCTCGGTGATATCGCGGGTGATACAGCGCGAGTGAACGAATCTGCCATCCCGCCGGAACACATTCGAATCGATGAGGACATGCTTGATGGAACCATCTTTGTGCCGAAGGAGGGCTTCATGGTTTCGCAACGTCTCGTTCCTCGTCAAGCGTTCGAGGATATCATCAGCCACTTTTCGATCGGCATGAAACTCGGAAATGTGGTGACCGACGTACTCCTCCCGCGTGTATCCCAACAATTTCAGCTCTGCCTGATTCGCGCGAAGAATGTACCCATCCGGCCCCACCCAGTGCAGACCCACCACAGCATTTTCAAAGAAGTCGTTCAATTCCTGTTCGCTCTGTCGCAGCGCGTCCTCGAGCTGCTTCCGCTCGGTGACGTCACGGAAGCTCCATACTCTTCCCGCGCATCGGGGGCCGACTCGCTGCGGCTGCGAATAGCGCTCGAAGATTCTCCCATCCTTGAATCTCAGGACGTCAAAGCTCGCGAGCTCCGGTTGGTCGTAGAGTTGGCGCACCCTCCTGAGAAATCCTTCCGGATCCTCGAGCTGATCGAGGACAAGGTCCAGCGCCCGTGAGTCGTCGTGCGCGGCGAGGACGGTCTCGGGGATACGCCACATGTCCGCGAACTTGCGGTTAAAGCTCACGATCTTGCCCGCCTGATCCACTACGAGGATGCCGTCGGCGGTGGACTCCAGCGTGGCACTGAGCAGCGACAGCGCCGCTTCAAGACGACCCATATTCTTTCGCTCGAGCTCAGTAATATCCTGCGCATGGCCCAGCACGTAAGGCGCTTTTCCTGGCTCCTCAATCCGAGCGTTCCGGTACATCCAGATTCGTTCTTCCCCCACTTTCGTCACGACCCGCAGGAGGCCGCTGTCGGCCGGCTGCCGCCGAATACGATCGAGGTAATCGCCGAGAAGGCCCCGAACAGACGGCGCGAGAAACTCGAGAAGGTTCCTCCCGACGAGTTCAGCCGGCTGGTAGCCCAGCAGAGCGGCTGCGGCTGGGTTAACCGACAACAGCGTGCCGGCGAGGTTGTGGGTACAGATGAGCCCTCGGCCGTTTTCCACCAAGTAACGATAACGCTCTTCGCTCTGCCGTAATGCTTCCTCTGCCGCGTGCGCCCGCTTCATGTTGGCGATCATCCAGTCCAGCCGTTCCGCTTCGGACGCCTGGGCGATGACCAAGTCTGGCGATCGATAGTACGGATTCCGGCACACCTGGTCGCCTAGAATGGCTACGGGATGGGTGTGCAGGACATCCCGTAGGACGGTCGGCGGGAACGGAAGTCGGGGGTATCGGCAGATGGCGAGCGTTCGAGTGCCGGGTAGAAACATGTTAAGCCTGGCCTCGTACTCGATCAGCCGTTCGCAGCCCACGTCCGGCCCAAGCGCCCATTTCATCTCGCCGGTTACCCTGAGGCCGGCAGAGCCCTTCGCGAGCGCCCGCTCCAGCGTCTCGCGAAGGAGCTCGATCATCGCCTCCGGATCGAATGCCCCGCCACGCTGGTACGTGTCCCGTTCGGTGAGAAAAACCAGCGCGCCCCGCTCAAGCTCACGAGGGACGTCGACCCCTGAGGCCGCGAGTGCGGTGGCCATTCCAGCAGTGGTGTCATCGTCAGCGATGTAGACGCAACACTCACCGCGGCGGAGACCTGCCTCTACAAAGGGCACGATGGCCTTCATCTGCTCCGGCGCGTCTTCGTAAATCAGGCAGAGATGGTCGCCCGGCCGCAGGAGTGCGATCTGCCTCTCTAGCTCACCCTGCATCAGATCCCCTCCCTTGATTCGTGGTGCACCAACCCTGCGACCATCTCCAAAACAAAAGCCCTCCGGCTATCATCACTCCCCGAAGGGCCTTTCCATCCGACGATGAAACGACCGACTCCAACCTATTCGTTTGTCCCTTGCGGGCCACATGGCCCTGCCTTTCCCCTAAGGCCCCATCAAGAGGCTGAATGTTAGGTAGCCCATCTTTCTCCCTGGTGTCAAGCGAAATCGCCCGCTGGCTGAAAAAGCGTCGGTTGCGGAGGCCCTACGTGACGTGACGCAGTCAGGTTGCGGATTTGTAGGGGCGCTGCTTGCCGCGCCCTCTTCAGGCAGCGCAAGCGTTCCCCCCACATTTCTCTTCTTCATTCCAGATTCCGAGATCAGCGCTCTACAAATCTTTGAGGTTGCCTCGTCGCTCCGCTCCTCGCAATGACACGGGCAAAGCCGCTGATTCGCTCGTCGTAACATTTCATAGAGTGCGGGGGTATGCATTCTCTGCTTTACGCGACTGTCACCCGCAGGTAGAGATCGCCGCGAGCGCCGCCCGCACCCTCGAGCCCTTTCCCTTTCAGCCGAAGCCGCGTCCCCGATCGGATCTCGGGGGGGATCGTGACGATCAGCTCCTCGAGCTGATCCCCCCTCATGAAGGCGACCCGCCTCCGCGCGCCTGAGGCGGCTTCCTGCGGGGTGATGGTCAGATGATACCGGACATTGAGCCCGCCACGCTCGGGGGTGACGGCTCCTGAGACCATCTGTTTCAGCAGGTTGAAGCCCTCCTTTATCCCACGGCCGATGGTGGAGAGTAGTCCCCCATGCTTGCCCTCGTCCGGCGATTGAGGACCTTTCGCCTCTTCGACCTGTGACCTGCCCGGCCCCCGGTCAGCCGCCATACGGGACATGCGCCGCCAGAGCACGCCGATCGGCGCGCCGATGAAGACGCCGCCGAAGACGAACCCGCGGCCCCCGAGGAAGATCTGGCGAACAAAGGTGTCGTCGAAACGGATGCCGGCCCTTGAGAATTCCTTGTTCATTTCCTGAAAGATCGACGACAGATCGGGATTGGTGAAGAGATCGCGGAAGATCTCTTCCTGAGAGTAGCTAAAGCCGCCCGTCGCCCGCCCCGACGTCGCCTGCGCCCGACGAAAAGAATCGTACTGCCGCCGCTTCTGGTGGTCCATCAGGACGGCATAGGCCTCGCTGATTGCCTTAAACCGTTCCTCGGCCTTGCGATCGCCGGGGTTCCTGTCGGGGTGGTACTGCAGCGCCAGGCGTCGATAGGCCTTCTTCAACTCCTCCTCTGTGGCGGCCTCCTGGACGCCGAGGATGGCGTAATAATCTTTGCCGGTGTCACGCAGTGAAGCCATTCCTACTTCTTTCGGCGGTTAAGAAAGTCCGCGTCTCTTATCATTGCTCCGAAAGTCCCCCGGCGTCATTGCGAGGGAGCGTCGCGACCCCTTCGGGTATCCTCAGGGCAGGCTCCGCAATCTCAACAAGGTTCGAGGTTCCAAGTGCCGAATTCCAAGTTTTAAGTAACGCAGAACCTGGAACCCGGAACCTGGAACTGCGAAGCGCAGTCGCTCGCAATGACAGCCTTCTTTGTGCACTATCTGCGAAACGATCGCCTAACTTTTCAGGTGACCCGCGAAAAACTTCAGTACGTGGGTCCAGGCGTCCTTCGCGTCGGCCGGGCGATAGACGTCTTTCCTGGTGTTGTTGAAGAAGGCATGGGGCGCTCCGGAATAGATCTTCACCTCTCCGGCCTTTCCGTACCGCTTCATCCCCTCCTGGAGTCGATTGACGTCGGCCATGGTGATCCAGCCGTCCGCGTCGCCGTAGATGTAGAGGATTGGGCAGGCCAGGTTCCTGACCGGGTCGGCCGGCGATGGGACCTGGCCGTAGAAGGGCGCTGCCGCCTTGATCTCCCGCGTGTGGCAAGGCAGGAGCAGGGCATAGGTCCCGCCCATGCAGAACCCGATGATGCCCAGCCGTTCGGGTGCGACGCCTTCGATAGTCTTGAGGTACGCAAGGGTGGCCTGAAGGTCCTTGAGGGCTTGTTCTGGCTTCAACGAGCTCATCAACCGGCCGGCCTCGTTCGGGTCGGCCGTGACCTTGTGACCGAGGCAGGAGTAAAGGTCGGGCGCCAACGCGAGGTACCCCTCGCGCGCGAAGCGCCGCGCAATATCCTTGATGTGCTCGTTCAGCCCCCACCATTCCTGGATCACAATCAGGCCGGGGTACATCCCCTTGGCTTTCGGCCGGGCCAGGTAGGCAGCCATCTGGATGTCGCCGCTCGTGTAGTGCACCGTCGAAGTCGCCAGCGTGTCATCGTTTTTTTCCACCTGCTCCGCCATCGCCACGTCTCCTCTCTTCCCTGGCCTCACTGCCTGTGTCCCCAGTCTATACACCCCCGGGGGCGAGGGGGATCAGGGCTGGACCCTCTCCCTTGAGCGAGAGGGTGCGGGCGAGGGGGTCAAGTCGGTTCGCGAATTATGCTGCCGAGGTGCATAGGGGGCTTCCGTGTCAAAAGTAATGGGCTATGTATTCTCGTATCGCGTCCTGCGTGCTGCGGAACGCCAGCTCTTCCCAGGGAATCTGTGCCGGATGGAACACCTTCACATCGAGGGCTTCGTCCTTCGCCTGAAGCTCCCCGCCCACCACATGGGCGGCATACGCGACGATCACCACTGCTGAATCCTCATAGGAATAGACGTTCAGGAGCCGGTCGATCCTGACGTCCAGGTTGACCTCTTCCCGGGTCTCGCGGATCGCAGCGGCCTCCAACCGCTCGCCTCTATCGACGAAGCCGCCGGGAAACACCCACTTGCCGTACGAGGGCGGGATCGCCCGCTGGACGAGGACGATACCGCCATCGAGCGTAAACAGGGTGCCGGTGGCGACCTTCGGGTCATGGTAATGGACGAATGAGCAGCTTGGACAGGCCCGAAGCTCCGGCCCATCCGGTTTCATTCGCCTTGGTTTTAGTCCCTCCCCACACCTCGGGCAATATCGGAAAGGTGCGTCGGGGGCGTGAAGGTGGCCGTGATCGTGTGTGCCTTCCTTGGCCATGCTAATCCAAACGAGAGAATGGAAATGTCATTGCGAGGACCCTGAGCAAGTCGAAGGGGACGAAGCAATCTCGCTGTGACCTAAGCCAGAAAGGCGACATTGCCACAGTCCCATTGGTCGCTCGCAATGACAAAAGTAACACTATTTGATGCGTTCGCTATAGCTCGCCTTCCGTGCAGCGTTCAGACGAACGGCCTCGAACACGATCTCCGCAGCCTTGCACAGCTCCTGGACGTTCAGCGACTCTTTAAGGGTGTGGATCGCCTGCATGCCCGTGCCGAGGTTGGCCGATTCGATCCCGCTGCCGTTGAAGATATTGGCATCACAGCCGCCGCCAGTGGCCATGGTCTTGACCTGATATCCGAGGGCGTTCGCCGCCTCCGCCACCAGCCGGACGATGGGAGCGCTGTCTGATACCACCATCCTCGGGTAGTCTCGCTGGACCTGCGCCTCCACCCGGGCGATGTGCAGGACCCCGTTCAGCTTAACCTGAGCGGCCGCTGCGGCCTCTTCGAAACACCGCCGCATATGTTCGGTCTGGGCCCTGAGCTTGCCCTCATCGTGGCTTCGCGCTTCGGCCTTGACCAGGACCATCGGAGGGACGATGTTCGTGGCGAGGCCTCCCTGGATGAGCCCGACGTTGGCCGTGGTTTCGTGATCGATCCGACCGAGCCGCATCCCTGCGATCGCTTGGCTTGCGACGCGGATGGCGCTGATCCCTTGCTCCGGGCAGACGCCGGCGTGGGCCTCGAGACCGTGGATTCGGAATTCCATTCGATCGGCGGCGGGCGCCCGCGTGAACAGACAGCCCACATCCTCGCTATCCAGGACCAACCCTCGGCGTGCCTTCAGTTGTGCGGTGTCCAGGTGTTTGGCGCCCAGCAGCCCGACCTCTTCACAGATGGTGAAGACCACCTCCAAATCACCGCGTGGGATCTTATGCTCGACAAGACTCCTGACAACCTCACAGATGATCGCCAGGCCGGACTTGTCGTCCCCGCCCAGGACTGTTGTGCCATCGCTCCTGATGATCTCCCCTTCAATCACCGGCTGAACTCCCTCTCCGGGGACCACGGTGTCCATATGGGCGGAAAGGAGAAAGGGCGCCGCCGCCGCGGCCGTCCCAGGGAGCCGGGCGATCAGGTTGCCGACGTTGCCGCCAACCTTCTCGCCGGCATCGTCGATCCGGACCTCGGCACCTATGGACTCCAGCTCCTGCTTCAGGCGGAGCGCGATCAAGCGCTCTCTCCGGGAGACGCTGTCGATCCGGATGAGGTCCAGCAACAGGGCCTTCAGGCGGTCACGCTTGATCATTTGGCAGACTTGCGAGCGGTGACCTCTGACTGGGCAATCCGTTCCAGGATCACCTCTCCGATCTTCGGATGGACGCCCAGCGGCTCTGTGATCCGGAAGGCGATTCCTGGGTGGCGGTCGGCCGCCTGCTTGACGAGGTCCGGGATGTCGCTGGTAACATGGCGCCCCGGCCCGAGGAAATAGGGATGGATGATGACCTCCTCAGCCCCATCGGCGACGCAGGCATCGAACCCTTGCTCGATGGTCGGGTTGCCCAGCTCCATATGGGCGTAATGCACGATGCTAAAGCCAAAGCGCTCCTGCATCATCCCCGCGATATCGCGGAGGAGATCGTTCGATTCCTCGCGGCGACTGCCGTGATCGACGATGAGGAGGGCCTGCTTCATCGGCATGCGACCGTCACGCGGTGACCGGGGTCAGGACGTGGCGAATCGCCTCCAGCCGATGACCGAACTCAATCTCCGGCAAGACCGGCTGACTGCCGGCTGTAGGAAGCGGCCGATCGAGCTCGACCCAGGAGACACAGCCATCGTAGAGCCGCGTGTTGAGGATGGTGAGGGTCTGCGGGAGCTTGTATACTCTGACAACTACGACGTGGAGACCGGGACGGCCTTTGTAGAAAAACCGCTGCTCTACGGCGGACCACGATAGGATGTGCTCCCTTTCGAGCGGCTTCAGCAGCCCCAGGTCGCTCACGTGGAACACCTCTTTCACCAAGGCGTAATAGTCGATCGAGACCAAGCCAGCGTCCGGTCGGGCTGCCTCGCTCCAGGCGAGCTCTTCGTCGAACTCGGGAAGGAGGTCCTGTGGATTCTGATGGAGATAGGTCGGGAAGATGAAGAACTCGGGGTGCTCCACCTCGAACTCTCCCCGCCGCTCGTGGATCCCCCCCTTTCTGAGCAACAGCGTCTGGCGACCGGTCCCGAGGGCCCTCGCCACCACCGCCCACTCTTTCAACGCCGATCGATTTTCTTCAAGCATTCGCCGACCTTCCTGTGGCCCATGAGCGACCTAACCCCGATCCGAAAATATCCAGCGGGGTGAGTAGCGCGGCCAGCGGGTCCTGTCGCGGTGATCAGCCCCCGTCGTCCTCGCTCCACCCATCCCCCAGTGGGGCCCTTCCGCTGCGGGCCGGGTACCCGCGCCGAAGGCGTGGGTGGGCGCCCGCCCACCACGCCACCCGCTGGCTAGCCAGACATCGCAGGCCCGTCAATTTCGGATTGCGCCTAACCTACCTGATCACTCGCTGTCATTATACTATGCAGGCCGATGGCTGACAATCCTGGCGATTCTGCACGCTCACGCCACTCGCCGTGTTTGACACCTTTTTGCTAATCTCCTAGAATACGCTCGACATGAGTATTCTGCGTCTGGAGGTCCCACAGTGGGATCGTTTCGATGGCTTGGTCCATGGCTTCCTCGGCCGGCGTGGCGGCAGGAGCCAGCCCCCCTATGCCTCCCTGAACGTCTCATATAATAATGGCGACGATGTCCACACGGTGAAGCAGAACTGGTGCGAACTCAAGGTCGCCATGGGGTTGAGCGAGGTCAATGTCATTACAGCCGATCAAGTCCATGGCGACACGATCCTGAGGGTCTCCGACGGAACCGGGAAGCGGGCCGGCGTTGGAGATGGGCTCATGACGGATGTGCCAAGGCTCTTCCTGGGGATCATGGCGGCCGACTGCGTCCCTTTACTCTTCGTGGAGCCGGATCGAAAAGTCGTCGGGGCGGTGCATGCCGGCTGGCGTGGGACGGCTGCCGGCATCGCTGCCAGGGCGGTCATCCGGATGACGGAGGAGTTCCGGATCGATCCCTCTGCGCTTCATGTGGCGATGGGACCTTCGATCGGCCCGTGCTGCTACGAAGTGGGAATGGAAGTCGCGAAACAGATCACCGTAAACTGGGCAGAGGCGCTCAAGGGCGCCTGGAGACAGGAGGGCGCAAAGGGTCGGCTCGATCTGCGGGCGCTTAACGGCGAGCAGCTCGCCGGAGCCGGCGTTCCCCGACAGCAGATAGTCGAGGTCGGCCCTTGTACGGCCTGCCACGTCGAAGAGTATTTTTCCTACCGGAAAGAGGGGAGGACCGGCAGCCAGCTAAGCTTCATCGGCTGGCTGTCGTAGCGGGCTTACAGTTCACCGGACTACGGGTGAATCCCCTTAGGCCTGTTGCTGCATCGCCGTCAGGGCCGCACAACGAAACGACCGTACTGGCGAAAGTGATCGTCGAAGGCAAAGACCTCTTGTAGCTTTCGCCGTTGCATGACTACGAAGCTCGTGCAGTCCACGAAAGAGAACGCCTTGTCGCCATAGCGTTTGGCCACTCCCCAGGCCTCATGTTCCTCAGCCGCGGTGACTCGCACGTACTGAAAGAGGGGATCGTGTAGAAGCAATTCGCCTAGCCTGATTGCCACCTTGTGGTCCCGGCAGAAATAAGCGTGAACCTCGGCGAAGACAAAGTGTGTGACAATGAACCGGCGCCTTTGTGCTTTGACCTCGCGAAGATATTCAATGGCGGCTTCATGATTGGCGTCCCGGGCATCTCTGGCAGCGATGATAGCGCTGGTATCAATGAAGATGGGGCCGCCAGCGGGCCTCACCGCTTGCCTCGGTAGATGTAATCGTCGTGACGGCTGGATCCGTCCTTTCTACCGGTACTAAAGCCATCGAGGCAAACCTCGAGGAACCTGGACTTTCGGCGAGCATGGGCGAGGCCGATTTTCTCATCGATCAGCCGACGAACGACCTCGGCAATGCTGATGCCTTCCCGCTCTGCCTGATCGATGAGGTAACGGTAGTGTGTCTCGTCGAGGTAGAGTTGAGTACGATGTTGCGTGACTGCCACGTGCCCCTCCTTTGATATCGACTACAGCATACAGCATACTGTAACCATTTCAGCAAGTCAAACCGATTATTCCTCCGGCAGCCAGGGCATTCTGGAGGGCCGGCTTCTCGGGACCTGCCAGATAAAGGGTCATTGGAAGACTAGGATGGAGGTGGGCGCATGAAATTCCACACGGAGTATTTAACCTTCAATACCAAGAAGCACCACGACTACATCAACATCACCGGGGAGGTGGAGGCGGCACTCAAGAAGAGCGGGATCCGTGATGGGATGATTCTGGTCTCGGCGATGCACATCACCGCGTCTGTCTATGTCAACGATGCGGAGGATGGGCTGATCCGGGATATCGATGAGTGGCTCGAGCGGCTGGCTCCCTACCGCGAGGACTACCGACACCACCAGACCGGTGAGACCAATGGCGATGCCCACCTGAAGAACCTGCTGATGCACCACCAGGTCATCGTCCCGGTGACCGACGGCCGGTTGGATCTGGGGCCCTGGCAGCAGGTGTATTACGCTGAGTTCGATGGCCAGCGGAAAAAGCGGGCGCTCATCAAGGTGATGGGCGAGTAAGTGCAGCGGGTTAGCCGAAGCCCAGAGCGAAGCGAAGGGGACGAAGCAATCTACGCTGTGAGGTCATCCGGAGGAAAAGAACCAGAAGCAAATGGTGATCAGGCCCGCTCTGAGGGATCAATTCCCTGGAAAAATCGCTCGACCCGCCGCAGATCGTCTTCGGTGTCCACCCCGATGGTGTCATAAGCGGTCTCGGCTACGCGGATCGGAATTCCTTGCTCCAGGAAGCGAAGCTGCTCGAGCTTCTCGGCCTGTTCCAGCCGTGATGGCGGCAGCCGGTGGAAGCGATCGAGTGCCGAGCGTGTGTACGCGTACACGCCGAGGTGCTTGAAGTATGTAGCGCTCTGCGTCTGGTCCCGATGGTAAGGAATCGGGGAGCGCGAAAAGTAGAGGGCCTTGCCGTCCTTATCCGTCACCACCTTCACGCAGTTAGGGTTCTGGGCCTCTACAGAACCAATGGGGGTTTTCAGCGTGGTGACCTGGGTGGAAGGGTCCTTCAGGAACAGGTCTAAGAGGGCCTGCAGGTGATCCGGCCTGATCATCGGCTCATCGCCCTGGATGTTGACATAGATGTCCGCGGGCAGGGTCTGCATGACTTCATGGATCCTATCTGTGCCTGAAGCATGGTGGCTCGAGGTCATGCGGACCTTGATCTGGTTCTGCGAGCAAGAGTCATGCACCTCTTTCGAATCTGTCGCGACAACCAGATCTCCGAGAAGCTCGCATCGGCTGGCGCGCGCGAATACGTGATGCAGCATCGGCCGGCCACAGATCGGCCTGAGCACCTTGCCCGGCAACCTCGTCGAATTGAGCCTCGCCGGGATGATCCCGATGATCACCTGCTTCTCATGGCGCTGCATTGGGATCCCGCCGACACGCTCCTACTTCTTCTCTGCCACCTGGATGACTTCGTGCATTTCAAAGACGTTGGGGCCGGCAAACATCTCCTTAGGCGGCCGGTTGGCGTGAGCCTGCTTGAACTCTTCGCTCTGGGTCCAGGCCTCAAACGCCGCCTTGCTCTCCCAGTGAGTCATCACAATATAGTATTCGCCCGTAATGGGTCGCAAGATCTCGTTTCGGATGAACCCCGGCATATGATCCACGGCGCCGAAGCGGCGCTCAAATCGCTTTTCAAACTCCTTCTCGTACCCTTTCGCTACGGGAATCCTGTTGGCCACGACAATCATCGTTCCCCTCCGTGAAGGATAATCATGTATTGCCAGATCGGATTGCCCCCTATCATAGCTACTCGTATGAGGGCAGTCAACGTAACCCTCACCCGGACCCTCTCCCTAGCAGGGAGAGAGCTCTTTCTAACACCCCTTGCCCCTCTTTGGGGGAGAGCGCGCGGGTGAGGGGGCGTCAACTGCGCATTTCCAACCTCGACGGAGAGTTCAGCCTAGGCAACCACTCCGACGGACTGCTAGAATGAGTTTACGCTGGACGGACTTCAGGATCGACCTATGCCATACGTTGTTGTGAACGGAACACGCCTGGCCTATCACGAGTGGGCCGGCGATGGCCCCCCGGTCCTCTGCATCCATGGCGTCACCGGCAACTGTCATGCCTGGGACCGCTGGGCCGAGCACCTGGCGCCTGGCTATCGCGTGATCGCCCTGGATCTTCGTGGCCGTGGCGGGTCCAACAAGCCGCCCGCCTATCCGGTCGAGGTCCACCGAGACCCGTTGTGCTACCCGCGAGACCTGGATCGGGTGATCGACGCCCTCGGGCTCGAGGCCATTTCCTACATCGGTCATTCCCTCGGGGCGATGATCGGGGTGCTCATGGCCGCAACCTACCCTCATCGAATTCGCAGACTCGTACTGGTGGATGGGGGACACGACCTTCGGCCTGACGTCACCTCCGCAATCCGTCCCGCCCTTGACCGCCTTGGCATGGTTTTCCCGTCGCTCGACGACTACCTTGCCCGCATGAAGGCGCTGCCGATGCTCGCGGGACACTGGAACCACTACCTCGACCGCTACTTCCGCTACGATGCGGAGACACTCCCAGGAGGGGCGGCGCGATCGCGCGTCTCGCGCGACGTGGTTGAGGCTGATGCCGAAACCCTGCTTCCTTTGCCGCTGAGCGACTATCACACGAAGATTGCGCTCCCTACACTTATCCTTCAGGCTCCCGCAGGGCTCCTGACGAATAGCGATGCTATCATGACGCTGGAGGAAGGAGAGCGATTGGCGAGCGCGATCCCGGACGCGCGCCTTGTGACCGTGGCCGGAGCCAATCATTATACGATCCTTTTCGCCTCCCACCCCGAGGCGCTCAGGGAGGTCAGCCGGTTTCTGGCCGAATAATGTCATGAGTGAGATTCCCGCCGATGAAGCGATCAACAAGTGACCAATCATGAAAGGAGTTGGCCATGATGGTTCAAGCACTCACAGCCTGCCTGATCGTGTTAGCAGGCGCCGCACCTGCATCAGCACAGCTCGACTGGATCTTCAAGGGGCTGGGTGTGGGGCAGCCGACCGAGTTGAGCGAGGCGAGAATCGCCTCGGGCTTGAAAGAGGCGCTGCAGGTCGGTACCGACAACGCGGTCGGCGTAACAGGGCGGCTTGACGGCTACTTCCGGAACCAGGCCATCAAGATCCTGATGCCGGAGAAGCTCCAAACCCTGGAGAAAGGGCTGCGGCTGGTTGGGTACGGCCAGCAGGTTGACGAGTTCGTCCTGAGTATGAACCGGGCCGCCGAACGGGCGGCTCCATTTGCCAAACAGATCTTCTGGGACACCATCGGGGAGATGAATTTCGACGATGCCAGAAAGATACTGACCGGTGGCGACACCGCGGCGACGCAGTATTTCAAGGCCAGGAGCAGCGACAAGCTCGTCGCTGCGTTCGGGCCAGTCGTTGGGCAGACGATGGACGAGGTCGGCGTGGCCCGGCAGTACAAGGAGCTGGTCGGTCTCGCCAAGGCGGTCCCGTTTGTAAAGAGCGAGGCGCTTGACATCGACCAGTATGTCGTGACGAAGGCCCTCGATGGCCTGTTTTATGTCGTGGCCGAGGAGGAGCGCAAGATCCGGACGGACCCGATGGCGCGAGTCACCGACCTCCTCAAGGAGGTCTTTGCCAAGTAGGGAGCAAGGAACGCAATCCTGGCGCGGAATCGGGCTTTGTCAGGGCAGTTGCCCTGCGGGTGCGGGGCGCGGCGCCTCGTAATTGCTGCGTTCCGTCTCACCCACCCGGACGAGACGCCCACCTCTTACTAAGCGGAGCGGGAAATAGATGACGCCTCCGCCCCCCCCGCTTCGTTCGCGAGGAAGGCCAAGGTACTTGCAGGAACGTCAGCGACGCCCCGGCCCTCCCCGCGGGCCTCACCGAGAAGGGCGGGCCGCCGCCCACCATCGGACTCTCCCCCGGACTGTGCGGCCTGGGCTCAGGTGTCGCCTCATTCATGCTCCGTACACTGACTTGTAGGGGCCGACCCACGAGTTGATCTGGTCCAGATGCAAGGCTGGATCGCCGCGAAAAGTCGATGACCCGATCACTTTCGGCCAGACATCTCGGCGACCGCTTGGATGAGTCGGTCGGCCTGTGAGTTCGACACTTCGCGGCGGATGAGGATGTCGGTGGGGGTGACCGCCTTGCCGTAGTAGGCCTTGTTCAGCCCATCACGGGTCGCCACGACGGCGCCCTCGAGCGAGATGCCGGCATAGAGTCCTTTGGAGCGCGCGAAGCTGACGATGTCCGCGCTCAGCCCGGCGGTCTCTCCGCGCACGCCGGCCCCGACGGGCCCAGCCGCGATGCTGACGTCGGCCCCCAGCTTGACGCTGGTGGACAGCAGCTTCGACACACCCCGCTCGGTCATCGCCAGGAGCACCACCTCCGAGGCCTCGCCTCCGATCTGCAGGCCGAAGCTCGCCTCCCCGATCGTGTAGAAGGCCGGCCCGCCCCATCCGCCCGCCTTCTCATCGCGCGCCAGCAGCACCCCGCTGCCGCCAGAGGCCCCGATGATGAAGGCGCCTCGGAGGACCTGGGGGGCGATGTAGACGCCCTTGGCGGTCTTGACGAGGTCGCGGAGGGCGCTCATGTTCGGGTCGTTGGCGAAATTCTCGAACGTGAACCTTGCCTTCTCGACCAGTTGCTGAGCGTCCTGCGTGTCGTCGGCGAACGTGGGCGCGGGACCGACGACGAGACCTCCGGCCGCGAGCACGGCTATAACCACGGCTGCCCCAAGTACGGCAAGGGTATGTACGCCATTCTTGCTGTTCGTGTTCTTCCTGCTCATCTTTCCTCTCCTTTGAGGTTGGCAGGTTATTAGGGTGTCAGGGTTGAGGCTCGACGCCCCCGGCAGCATGTCAGTTCTTCCCTGAACCGGCTTTGCGGTTCCGGTTCGAAAGACGTCTTCCGCTTCGCTCCCTTGGGAGGGGCCGAGCACCGAGGATCGGGACACGCGCGTCCCCAGAGGACGCCTTCCGCCGTCGGTCGCTACTCGGGCAGACCGTGCAGGATATACATCGCCTGGAGAAGACCACTCGGCTTCCCCAGGTTTCCGAACCACTTTCCGAAGATCTCGAAGATCTGATCAGACCGATACAGGCGCGACAGCACGCGATTGACGGCGAGGCGGAAGTCTGGATCGCCTCGCCGGAGCATGAGTCCGTAGGGCTCATAGGAGAAATACTGCTCCCCGAGCCTCAGCTTCGCAGGGTCCTTAGCAGTCAGCGCCAACCCGACGAGGATAACCTCATCCGAGGCGTAGGCATCGGCTTCGCCGCTCTCGATCAACGCGAGGCCCTCATTGTGGTCCTTCACCTTGATGAGCTTGGCGTTCAGATAGCGCTTCTGGAGGGAGGCCGCCAGGGCCTTCTCGGTCGTCGTGCCCGGAATCACGCCAACGCGCTTTCCGCCCAGATCGCCGATGCCACGAATGCCGGAATCCGCCTTCACGAGTAGGCTTCCCCCGTCCACGAAGATCATATTGCTGAAATCCACTTGCTCCTGTCGGGAGAGGCTGTTCGTTGTCGATCCGCACTCGATGTCGATCGCGCCTTTGACCAGCAGGGGAATACGGTTCTCAGGGGTCACCGGCACCCACTTGACCTGCAGGTCGTTCAGGCCAAGCTGCTGCTGAACGCCCGCGACAATCCGCAAGCACAAGTCGATGGAGTACCCTACAGGTTTTCCGTCATCGCCCACGAAGGAGAAGGGGCGTGAGGCCTCGCGGTAGCCGATGACGATGCTGTTCGTTTCCTTGACCTTTTTCAGTGTGCTCTCCAGCTCGGCGCCAAGCGTTGGGCTGGCCACCAGCACTGCCAGCATCACGGAGGTAAGCAATCGTATCACTCCACCCTCCTTTCGGGTTGAACCGCAGCCCCAGTCTGTCCATGGGGAACAGAAACGGAACTGGACATTGTCACTTCCCCATCGCCGGGCCCTGCAGAATTATCGAAGGCACGCTGGCTAAATATCATAGCAGGCCCCATGAAGATTTCAACCTCGAATATCGATCATAAGGGTCAAGACAACTACAGCGTTACTCTTCCAAACCGGCCGGATTCTTGGGGGTCTCTTCACTGCCTCACCCCTCATTGTTTGCGAGCCATTGGGCGTGTCACCACGATTCTCCAGATGAAGCACAGCGGTGCCGACGCAAACTCCACAATGGTGGAATACTCTCCGGGTGGGCGAGGAGGGTTGAGCCTGCCGACCGAGATGGGTTCGTTGCCGCAGAAGCCTTGGTGGCTCGTGTGGTGACCGAAGGGGAGCGCGCTATGTTATCTTAAAATCGACGCGGCTATCCTTTACGTTTTCTCGTCGTTCAGGTGCAAGAGACTTTGGCTCAACGATGAATAGTCGTTCCGGCTCTATCTTTCCGGATTTCAAGATCGTGCCTTTGACTTTCATAGCCCGTTGAGAAGCAAGCGATCTCAGGTCATCGTCCCTTATGTCGATATTGGTCAGCATCAATTTTTCCATTTCGGGGACCGGCAAACTTTTCGCAAACCCCAGGATATTTTTGGGCTTGGGAAACTTCTCAGCCTTGTAGGCCGTTGTCAAATATTTCTCGTATTCCTTGGGCTCGACTGTGAGCTCATCGATTGGAATGGCGGGTAACCCTTGCTTGAGACGCTCATTTAATTTCTGGACCTTCAATTTCTTGCTGAACAGG
>JBGQJI010000009.1:0-32825 GCA_041498975.1 Methylomirabilis sp. (SeqCode) | reverse complement strand
GCTCGAATTATGCACGAGGAGTGCCAGAATTCATTTCTCAGGAAAAATGACTGGTCTCAATAAATCCAACTAGTTACAACCCATCCCCAAACCAGCCATGCGTCCAGGCGAAAATGTAGAGGCTGTGGTCCAACCGGTTTGGGGAGAGGCTACCCCTTTTGGTGCAGCCCGACGTACGGAGCTGGGTGGAGCGGTCAACGGCGTGGCCTTGCCGCCTTCCACCGCCGGGCGGCCTCCAAGATCTCCTGGGCATGTTGGAGGGGGATGCCGGCTTGCCCTTTTGACCCCAGCATCCGCACGATCTCATGGACCCTTTCTTCGCCCTCCAGCGCGCGGACTGAGGTTTCAGTCCGAGTCCCCTTGACCCGCTTGGAGATCGAAAGATGCCGGTCGGCCAGAGAGGCGATCTGGGGGAGGTGGGTGATGGTGAGGACCTGCCGTTGCTTGGCGATGGCCCAGAGCTTCTGGCCTACCACCTCGGCCATCCCGCCCCCGATCCCCACGTCCACCTCGTCAAAAATCAGCGTGGGGATCTGGTCCGAGGCCGCGAGGATGGCCTTGATGGCCAGCATGACCCTGGACAGCTCACCGCCGGAGGCGATACGGGCGAGAGGCTTCAGCTCCTCGCCGGGATTCGGCGCGATCAGGAACTCCACCTCGTCTGCCCCGCTGGCCTCGAGACGAAGACCGCCCGATCCATGGCGGGGCGTAACCTGAACAGCAAAAACCGCTTTCTCCATTTTCAGGGCCTGCAGCTCCTGGCGCACCGCCTCGGCCAATCGACTGGCTGCCGCCGTGCGGCGCGCCGAGAGGGCAGCCGCCTGCTGCGTGAGAGTGGCTTCCAAAGTCCCCAGCTCGCGCTCGAGCTCCTGGCTACGCTCTTCAGAGCCGAGGAGGCGACGCAATTCCCCTTCAGCCGACGCCGCAAACTTCAGGATCTCGCCGATCGAGCCGCCGTACTTCCGCTTTAACTTCCCGATCTCGTGCAGACGGGCCTCCACCTGTTCCAGTCGCTCCGGGTCAAACGCGACGCTCTCCCGATAGTCCCTGAGCTGGGCCGCCGAATCTTCGACCGAGGCGATGGCCGCCTCGCAGGCATCCGCCGCCTCCTTCATCCTCGGATCGATCGCCTGCGCCTCTCTGAGCTTCGACAGGATCGCGGCAAGACGACCGACCACCGAACCCTCCTCTCCGTACAGGCCCTCGTACCCCAGGTGTGCCGCAGCGTGCAGCCGCTCCGCGTGGTTCAGGATCGTCCGCTCCTGAATCAGCTCCTCTTCCTCCCCATCGGCCAGGCGCGCGGCAGCGATCTCTCCTCGCTGATGCTGGAGCAGATCGAGCCGTTGGGCTTTCTCTCGCTCCCCTGCCCGCAATGAGTCCAGCTCTTCCCTGAGGGCCTGCCGCCTGCTGTATAGCGTGCGGAAGGCCGCGACGTCGCCTGCCAGGCCGGCGTACGCGTCGAGGAGGAGGCGCTGGCGACTTGGCTGGATCAGAAGGGATCCTTGGTGCTGGCCATGGACTTCGATCAGGAGCTCGGCAAGGTCGCGAAGCAACGCCGCGGATGAGAGGCGATTATTCAGATAGGCCTTGCTCTTTCCCTCTCGTAGCAGGAGCCGCCGCACCACGAGGAACTCCTCAGGCGGGCACTCGATCCCGCACTCGCCCAGCAGACGGCGGGCTTCCTCGTTCCCGAGATCGAAGGCGGCTTCTACCATCGCCCCCTCGGCCCCGGTACGGATCTGCTCCGCCTCGCCCCTCGTCCCGAGCGCCAGTCCCAACGCATCGATGATGATCGATTTTCCGGCGCCGGTCTCACCCGTCAGGACATTGAGCCCCGGGCCGAACTCCACACGTAGCTCATCGATCAGGGCGAAGTTTGTGATGCTCAGCTCGCGGAGCACGGCGTCACCGCTCGCCCCATTTCAGTTTGGCTCGAAGGATTTGGAAGTAGTTTTTCCCGGGGGCCTTGAGCAGGGTGATAGTATGCTCTGAGCGGACGACTTTTATCACGTCACGATGACGGAGGGTGAAGCCGACCTGGCCGTCCAAGGTCAAATAGGCGTTTTCGTTTGCCGAGCCCTGCACGATCTCGACCGTGGCGGCATCCGGGATGACGAGGGGACGGAAGTTCAATGTGTGGGGGCAGATCGGGGTTACGACAAGGGCGCGGAGTGTGGGGTAGACGATCGGGCCCCCGGCAGCGAGACTATAGGCAGTGGAGCCGGTCGGGGTGGAGAGGATCAGGCCGTCGGCCTGGAAGGTGGTGACATACTGTCCATCGATATGGGTCTCCAGCTCGATCATCCGGGCCAGGGCGCCCTTGTTGATGACCGCGTCATTCAGCGCCACATACTCGGCGATCCGCTCTCCCTGCCGGTGTACCGTGGCGCTCAGCAGGATCCGCTGCGTGACCTCGTAGGTGCCCTGGAAGACCGCGTCCAGAGCCTGATAGAGCTCCTCCAGGGTCACCTCGGTCAAAAACCCGAGGCCCCCGAGGTTGACCCCGAGGATCGGCACATCACGCGCTCCGACCAGCCGCGCCACTGAAAGGAGCGTCCCGTCCCCCCCCAGCACCAGGAGGAGATCCACCAGCCCGGGCACATCGGCCTTAGGCCGACCAGCAGGCCTCCCGGCCAAGCTCGCAGTGTCGATATCCAGGATCGGTTCGACACCCCTGGCCTCGAGCCAAGGAAGCAGCTCTTCAAGGACAACCCGGGCTTCCGCCCTATGCGGCTTGGCGATGATGCCGACCCGTTTCACCTTCCCTCCCTTCCGCTGAGCTCAGGCTGCGCACTGAGCCCTTCGACCTCGCTCAGGACAGGCCTGTCGAAGTGACAGGCCCTTCGACTCTGGCTCAGGACAGGCCCTTCGACTGAGCTCACGACGGGCTTCGACTAGGCTCAGGGCATGTTCCAAGGGCTTGCTCGGCCGCTTCCGCCGGGTCAAGGCCAGTGCCGATCCTTCGACTAGGCTCAGGAGAGCCCCTTCGACTCGGCTCAGGGCAGGTCCTTCGACTGACCTCAGGCTGCGCACTGAGCCCTTCGACCTCGTTCAGGACAGGCCCTTCGACTAGGCTCAGGACAGGCCTGTCGAAGTGGCGGTCCCGGCTCAGGTAGATGAAGAATTCGCGGTTTCCCTTCGGCCCGAGCAGGCAAGAGGGGGTTGCACCAAGGATCTTCAGTCCCAACTCGATAGCCACCCGACCGATGTTCGTGATGACCTGTCGATGCTGCTCAGGATCACGGACCACGCCGCCTTTCCCAACCTGACCCTTCCCAACCTCGAACTGAGGCTTGATCAGGGCCAGGATCTCGCCGGGGTCGCCCAGAAGCGGAGGCACGACCGGGAGAATCGAGGCGAGGGAGATAAACGAGAGATCGATCGTTGCGAGGTCTGGCCGGTCCCGGAAGTCGGCCGGCTCGAGCGTTGCCGCATGGGTCCGTTCCATGACCACCACCCGGGGATCAGTCCTGAGCCTTGCGTCAAGTTGTCCGCGGCCGACGTCAACGGCGTAGACCAAGGCGGCGCCGTGCCGGAGCAGGCAATCGGTGAACCCGCCGGTTGAAGCGCCTAGGTCAAGGCAGACGCGCCCGGCAACGCTCACGCCAAAGGTCTCGAGCGCGCCCTGAAGCTTTACCCCGCCTCGCCCCACATAGGGGTGCTCGGCGGCCTTGAGCGCAATCGTCGCATCCGGAGCGACCAACGTCCCTGCTTTATCCACCACTCGGCCGTCAACCAGGACACGTCCCGCAAGGATCAACGCCCTGGCTCGTTCCCGGCTTGCCACCAGCCCCCGATCCAGCATGGCCAGGTCCAGGCGAACCCGCTTGGCCTTCTCCTTCATCCCCGCCTTTTCCCCTGGGGGGAGAAGGTCAGGCGGAAGGGAACGGGACTCCCGCGATGCCATCGCGTCACTGGCATGATGAATTGCGCGGTGAAGATGGCGCATCACCTCCGCCGTGTCACGACGAAATCGGCGATCGCCTCAAGCGCCGCCCGCCGGTCGCCAAACACCATCAGGGCGTGCGTCGCCTCTTCCACCAGATGACGGGCGTGTTGCCGCGACTCTTCGATCCCGAGAAGGGCGGGAAAGGTGGCCTTCTTCTTGCGCAGGTCGCTCCCCGCCCGCTTCCCAAGCGCTTCCAGGCTCCCCTCCAGATCGAGGATGTCGTCCACGATCTGGAAGGCGAGTCCGATCCGTTCGCCATACCTGGTGAGCGCCTCCATCTGCTCGGGCCCGGCCGATGCGAGAATGCCGCCCACACGCAGGCATGCCCTGATCAGCGCGCCGGTCTTGTGGGTGTGCACGTATTGCAGGGTCGGCAGGTCGATCTCTCGAGCCTCATGGAGGATATCCACCACCTGGCCGCCGACCATGCCTTTGCTGCCCGCCGCCTGGGCGATCTCGTGGATGACCCTGAGTCGGGCCCCGGCATCCACCGGAACCGACGGGTTCTCGCCCGACAGGAGGATGAAGGCCTGGGTCAACAGGGCGTCACCCGCGAGGATGGCCATCGCCTCGCCATAGACCTTGTGGCAGGTCGGCCGGCCGCGCCGAAAATCGTCGTCATCCATGGCCGGCAGGTCGTCGTGGATCAGGGAATAGGTATGGATCAACTCGATGGCGGCTGCCGCCGGAAGCGCCCGCTCCAGGTGACCGCCTGCGCTCTCCATCGCCGCAAGGACCAGGATCGGTCGCAGCCTCTTTCCGCCGGCGAAGACAGAATAGCGGACCGCCTCGTGGATCTCCTTGGGGTGGTCGCCTGCCTCGGGCAGAAATCGCCCCAGAGCCTCGTCGACCAGCCGCCGCCGCTCTTCGAGGTAGTGCCCCAGCGCCTCAGGCGTCAACGACGTCCCCTCATCTCCTCCTCGCCCTCCTCCTCTTCGAAGGGGCGCTCTTCAAGTCCGCCGGAGGAGGGCTCGGCGCTCCGCACCAGGATGTTCACCCGGCTTTCCGCTTCGCTCAGCCGCTGCGAGCAGAGTTTCGTCAATCGAATCCCCTCCTCGAAGATCGAGAGGGCCTCCTCAAGGGGAAGGTCTCCGATCTCGAGGCGTAAGACGATCGCCTCGAGTTGCTTGAGCGCCTCCTCGAATCGGAGCTCTTGCACTCCCACGACCTCTACTCGGCTCTGACCTCGCGGACGTCGCACCACAGACTTCCACGGTGCAGGCGCACCTCGACCTCGGCGCCGGCAACCAGCCCGGCGCTCTCCTTCACGATCTCGTGGCCGGGCAACCTCAAACAGATGCTGTAGCCTCGACTCAGAATGGCCAAGGGGCTCAGAGAGTCCAGCTTACCGGCGAGGGCCCCAAGCTGTCCGGACGACACGACAAGGCGCCGATCCGCCCAGCCGGTGAGGTCCTTCCAGAGCTCCATCAGGCGACGGCGCTGCTGGCGGATCCGCTCGATCGGATTGAGCAGCCGCAGATGGCGATCCAACGCGGCCATCCGCACCATCAGCGCGTGCAGCCTGGACCGAACGACACCGGTCATCCGCGCCTCCAGGTCGTCCAGTCGCTGTGCCAGCTCATCTTTCTTTGCGATCACCAGCTCCGCTGCCGCCGACGGCGTGGGAGCCCGAAGGTCGGCCACGAAATCGGCGATGGTGTAATCGACCTCATGGCCGACGGCCGAGATGACCGGGATCTTGGAGTCGGCGATCGCCCTGGCCACCATCTCCTCATTGAAGGCCCAGAGGTCCTCGATCGAACCGCCACCTCTCGCCAGGATCAAGACGTCCAGCCCGCCGCGCCGGTTCAGCTCCCGAAGGGCATCGACGATCTCCGGCGCCGCCTGGTCACCTTGAACCGCCACGGGGTAGATCAGCACATCGACGCCGGCGAAGCGCCGGCGGAGGACGTGCAGGATGTCATGGATGGCTGCGCCAACAGGGGAGGTGATCACCCCGATCCGCCTGGGCAACATCGGGATCGGTCGCTTCCGGGCCTCATCGAACAACCCGTCTGCCTGCAACTTCTGCTTGAGCTGCTCGAAGGCGAGCTGCAGGGCGCCGAGGCCCTTCGGCTCCAAGTACTCCACCACAAGCTGATACTCACCGCGGCGCTCATAGACGCCGACCTCGCCGTACACCAGGACGGCCAGCCCATCCTGGGGTCGGAACCTGAGATGCCGGTTTTGCGCCTTGAACATCACCACGCGGATCTGGCTCTCCTGATCCTTCAGGGTGAAGTAGATGTGACCCGAGGTATTGTGATGGTGGAAATTGGAGATCTCCCCCTCCACCCAGATTCCGGAAAAAGAGTCCTCGAGAAGGGCTCGTATCTCGGCGGTGAGGTCGCTGACTGTATAGATTTTCGGCGGCTGGATGGCTGCCATGGAGGTTTCTTAACACACGCCCCCTGCTTTGTCAAACCGTTTCCCCGGCGTTTCCCCGGCGCCAGGAGCGGCCTTCCAGGTCCCAGGCTCCAAGTTCGAGAACAGGGTTATTTCTCATCCGTGCGCCTGCGGCTGGATCCGCTCATCGTCACCACGTCGATGGTTTTCCCGTCGGTCGTGATGGTCACTGCGCCGTCCAGGTCGGTCCTGAACAGATCCACGCCGTTCGCGCGGTACCGCTCGATCGTCTCCTGGTGCGGATGTCGGAACCGGTTGTGGTAGCCGGCGGAGACGACCGCGACCGCCGGCCGGACCCGCTGCAGGAACGGCAGGCCGCTGCTGGTCCTGCCTCCATGGTGGGGCACCTTCAGCACCTGGGCCGACAGATCGGCCCCCCGCTCGAGCAGGAGGCGCTCAGCCTCGTCCTCGATGTCGCCTGGCAGCAAGAGGGTGACGTTGTCGTACCGGACGGCCAGCACCAGCGAGTTGCTGTTGACGTCGGAGAAGCGCCCCCTCGGCGAGCCGCGCAGCAGAGGCTTGGGAGGGTGGAATACGGCGATCTGGACCGGATCGAACTCCGACGTGTGATGCCCGGCCTCGTAGATCTTGTGCGGGATCCGTTTGTCGCGCAGGACCTCCTGGAACCAGAGGTAGGTCGTGCTCTCGACCCGCTGCCCGCCATCCCAGACCTGGCCGACCGGAAAGTGACGGAGAACCGCCATCAACCCGTTCAAGTGATCCGGATGGGGGTGGGAAAGAACCACCAGGTCCAGGCGGCCGATCCATTGGGACAAGAGGAAGGGGACCACCACCTGCTCTCCGATGTCGAATCGGTCGTAGAAGACACCGCCCCCGTCGATCAGGATGGTCCGCCTCCCGGGAAGTTCCAGGAGGATCGCGTCGCCCTGACCCACGTCGAGGACGGTCATCCTTACCCCGTTAAACTGGTGGATGGGAGCCAGCCGTGCGCCGACCAGGATGACCAGGGCCAGCGCGGCCGAGACCGCGATCCACTGCAGCCAGCGCCGTCCCGCCGCCGCGGCCCCGGCCCCCACCGCAAGGTAGTAGCAGACGACCATCGACACGGATGGGGAGAAGAGACGGACCGACGCGAGCGGCCACTGCGCGAACCAGCCCGCGACGCCCACGAGCAGATCGATCAGGAGCCCGATGAGCGTGCTGAAGAGGCTGAGCGACCGGGGAATCGCCACGGCCAGGAGGGCAAAGAGCATCCCCAGACCCGTGAGGAGCCCGCTCAAGGGCACAACAACGAGGTTGGCCAGGATGCCGACCGGAGAGATCCGATGGAACGTCGAAGCAAGAATCGGCGCGGTCCCGAGGAAGGCCGCAACAGACAACACCAGGGAGGCCGCGCCCCATCTTAAGGGGGCCGGCAGCCGTTCTAGCGACACTCGACCGACCGCCGCCAGGATGGCCCAGGTGGCGACGAACGTGAGCTGGAAACCGACATCGAAGAGGAACAGCGGTTGCCACAGAAGGAGGAAAAGGGCGGAGAGGGCAAGCGTGTTCAACGAATCGCCCTCCCGGTCGAGTACGAGCGCCAGTAGGTACACATCAGCCATGACCGCCGCTCGAACCACCGATGCGCTCCCGCCTGCCAGGGCCGCATAAAACGTGATGAGACCCATCGAGAGCAGGGCGCTCAGGCGCAACGGCACGGAAATTCCCCTCAAAAGGAAGAACAGCGCCCCGGCGAGGAGGCTCACGTTGAGGCCGGAGATCGCCACGATATGATAGGTCCCGGAGCCCAGGAACGCCTCGTTGATCCGGCGAGGGATGCCGGAACGCTCGCCGAGGGTCACGGCCACCAGCAGGGAGGCCTGATCCGGAGGCAGGAGTCGGCTCACCCCGAGGATCATCCTCTCCCTCAGCGCATATGCCCAGGTGAACAGAAAGCTGCCCTCGGCTGTTCCACGCCGCTCAAGAGCGTCCGCGTCGCCCGCCCAGCCTTCGAGGGTCACTCCCGTGGTTCTGAGGTAGAGGGGATAGTCGAAGCCGCCGGGGTTGAGGTACCCCCGCGGCCGACGAAGCCTGAACAGGCCGCGAATTCGGTCCCCGTACGCGGGAACGATCTCTGGACGGAGAAGGGTCAAGCGGGCCCGCCCGGTGACGTCCAGCTCCCGGCCCTCCAGCCAGATCGTTCGGAGGTCGAGGATGACCCGCACCAGGCCGGCTTCGCCCTCGGTGCCGCTCGGCTCCCCAGCCAGTGGGTCGCTTGGCGACGCGATCACCCCCTCGATCATAAGCGGGCTCTCGAGGACATGTTCGGGGAGCCGATCGACGTGATGTGGGGGGAGGAGGCGGAGTTCGACCTCAAGACGCCCCGCACCGATTGAGAAGAACAGGAGCAGGAGGAAGATGGTGGCGGCGAACTGCCGGCGATACGCTGCGCACAGCAGAGCCAAGCCGGCCGCGAGGAGTCCCCCGAGGAGCCAGGCAGGCGCAGGGAGAACGACAAACCGCGCCGCCGCGATTCCGGAGAGGACCATGACGACCGGGGGCACGAGTGGGCGGCGCATCGCCTCGGCCTTCCCGCGGCCCTCAGCCCGATGAGATGTCGAGCCCGAGGGGAGTTTCGAAGCGGACGCGCGAGAAGAGCGGGTTCACCGGAGGCAGCAGGGACCCCGCCAGCACTACCGAGGACGGCTCGCCGAACGACCGGTCGTGTGCTGCGGAGTGTGTCATGTGGGCCTTTATAGCAGCCATGCAGGGCTCATTCAAGCGAATTATGAGACCCCCTCCGTCATGTGCGCACAATTCAATCGACGCAACAGGCAACGTGGCCGATTGCACACTCACCATGACGTACGTGTCAGGCGACCTCCTGGCTCCCCATCCCTTCCTTCTCTCCCCGGGGAGAAGGACAGGTTGAGGGGGAATTTCTTCAAGCCGAGCCGTAAGGCTAAGATACACGCTCAGCGTGAAGCGGTCGCGCGTGACCGGCGCTCAGCGGTCCCCCTTGACCTCTGCGATGCCCCTACGAGCAGAGATTCTGTACGGTCGCCTGGAACTCTGCAGAGGCGGCGAACTGGGTCACGAGTTGGTCACGCGTCACCGTCCCCTGGTTGAGGAGAACGACGAAGGAGGCAAGCCCCGCCGGGTCGGGCACTCGGTCGAAGAAAACCCTGAACAGGAGCGTCACGAACTCGGTGTTGGTGGTCTGGCGAGCCAAATACTCCGGGGAGGCGAGGAAGCTGCGGGCCGTGCCGAGGACGGTCGCGCTGGTACACACCTGCTGGAGCGGGGCGACGAAGCTCTGCAGGCCTGCGGTATCCGGGCCACGGCCCAGTATCCGCACGTACAGCGTCGTCACGAACTCCGCAGGGCGGGAGAGGGGCGGCAGGAAACTCGCCTGGTCAGCGAATTCCTGCGAGTCGATGAAGATGTCGAGGAGATTGTCGCGGGTGAGTTGCCCCGCCTGGAGCTGGCCCAGAAAGGCGTTGAGGCCCGCCTGATCGGGTTCACGGTTCAAGAACGTTCGGAAGAGAATCGTGAGGAACTGAGCGTCGGAGGTGCCCTGGCTCAGGAACTCTGCAGAGTGGAAGAAGGCGAGCACGGTCGGCACAACGGCGCCATCCTGCTGGACCTTCTGAACCCAAGCCGCGACGCCACCGGGCTCAGGTGCGCGGGAGAGCACGTGCTGGTAGAGGCGGGTGACGAAGGCGTCGGTCGCAACGCTTGTGGTGACCGCAAGGAACTCGGGGCCATTGAGGCCCGTGGCCACCCCGGAGAGGCTCCGGAGGGGGGCGGTGTTGCCGCTCGCCGTGCGGGTGTAGACGGTGACGGAGCCGCTGACGTTCGTCGCCAGCAGTTCGTTGCTCGCCAGGTCCACAGCCAGGCCCCTGGGGCTGCTGAGCCCCGTGGCTAGGCCTTGGAGGCTCCGGAGGGGGGCGGTGTTGCCGCTCGCTGTCCTGGGGTAGATGGTGAGAGAAGCGTTGCCGGGGTTCCCGACCACCAGTTCGTTGCTTACCGGGTCCACAATGAGCCCAACCGGGCTACTGAGCCCTGTGGTGGACCCTTGGAGGCTCCGGAGAGGGGCGGTGTTGCCGCTCGCCGTGCGAGGGTATACCGTCACGGATACCCCGAATCGATTCGCCACGATGAGCTCATCGTTCATCGTATCCACGACAAGGCCGCTTGGACCGCTCAATTCCGTGAGGAAACCGGAGAGAGTCCGGAGCGGGGCAATGTTGCCGCTCGCTGTCCGGGGGTAGATGGTAATGGAGTTGTTGCGGCTGTTTGCCACCACGAGCTCGTTGTTGACCGTGTCCACGACCAGGCCGACGGGGCCTCTTAACCCCGCGGCCGCGCCGGAGAGGGTCCGGAGCGGGGCGGTGTTGCCGCTCGCCGTGCGGGTATAGACCGTGACGGAGCTGTTGATCAAGGTCACCACGTCGTCGTTCGCCACGAAGAGCTCCTCCTGACCCCACGCCGTCGGGGGGCCGCTCCCCACCGCGATGAGCCCGACCAAGCCGAGAACCGTCCACCGGACACTCACCCGCTTACCCCGGCGCCGCTCCGTCATAAGACCCCTCTCTCCGCCTTCCCGCCTCAGCCTCACCTTCTCCTCGCTGAGGAGAAGACGAGGATGAAGGGAACGAGGAGGTCGCCTGACACAGATACCTGATCAATCGTGAATCGGGCCGTGTGGTTTGAGCAAATGAGGAGGTTGATCTCCGCCCTCTCGACGAGCCTGCAGCGCGGTGGGGACGATCAGCCCGCCGGAAACAATCAGTTTGAGCGCTTCTTCCATCGAGATGGGGACGGGTATGACCGACTTCTCGGGGACTATGAGGAAGAAGCCGGAGGTGGGGTTGGGGGCGGTGGGAATAAAGACATTCACGGTCCTTTCGCCGACGAGGTCCTCGAACCCCTCGGCCTGTGCGGCCGTGATGAAGCCGAGGGCATACAAACCCGGGCGGGGATACTCCAGCATCACGACCTGTCGAAACGCCCCTTTTCCGGGCAATGTTAACGCATCGAAGAGCTGCTTGGAGGCGCCATAGACGTTCTTCACCAGGGGGATGCGAAGGAGGAGGCCCTCTGTCATCGCCACTAATTTGCGCCCAACGAAGTTCGAAGTGAGTGCTCCGATCAGGAAAATGATGGCGATGGTCGCGAGGAACCCCAGCCCGGGGATCTTCCTCCCCAGAAGGGCATGAATGATCGGATCGAGGAGGCCGTCCAACGTCTCGAAGAGGAACCGCAAGAGGAGGTAGGTCAGAAGGAGTGGCAGGACCACCGCCAGTCCCACCACGAACAGTTCGCGGAAGCGCCGCTGCACTCTTGAGGCTGCCATAGACGCTGTTATAGCAGGCACTTGAGGGGGATTTCAAGCGAATTGTGTTTACTTCGCATGGTCCCTCAACTACAATCCTTTCATGACTTCCTGCCCTACAACGGCCGCATCAATGTGGCGATTTCTGAGATAACAACGCCATCAGATCTCATCGCGGGAATGTTGAGACGACGCAGTCGAACCCCATGGGGAGCAGCGAGAGATCGCGTCACGTTCCTCGCAGAGCCAGGACTTTACCCCCCAATCGTTGCGGGAAAGGATCGGTGAGGAGATGAAGGGGCTTCTTCGATCCTCGGTCATCAGCGATACTTCGAGATCGGGGCAACCTGTCGCCCCGTCCTCGCCGCCTATCGCATTTGCCAGGCGGCTTCACCCCTTCTGCCTGATCGACCGCCACCTGCTTCAGGAGATGATGGCCGCGTTTGCCATCGGGATCGGCACCTTCACATTCGTCCTGCTGATGAACAAGATGCTTCGCCTGATGGATCTCATCATCAACAAGGGCGTCGGGGTCGGGGTCGTTCTCCGCATGTTCCTCTATATCCTCCCCTTTTCCCTCACGGTCACGATTCCGATGTCGGTGCTGCTCGCCGTCCTGGCCACATACGGCCGCATCTCGTCCGAAGGGGAGGCGATTGCCCTGAAGACCGGCGGGCTCAGTCTGTATCGCCTCATGGCGCCCGGCCTCCTCGTGGGCATCGTAGCGACGGCCGTCACACTCTGGATCACCCTCTCGATACAGCCGAGTAGCACCAGGGCCTTCACCGGGCTGATCCAGCGGCTGTACCACACCAATGCCATCCTGGCGCTTCAGGAAGGGGTGTTCAATACCACCTACCCCGGCCTTATCGTCTATTTCGATCACCTTGAAGAGCGAAGCGGATCGCTGGCCGGCATCCTGATCATCGATCGCAGGAACCCGGCCGATCAGCGTGTCGTGATCGCCAAGGAAGGCAGGATGCTCGACGTGAAAGACGGGGATGGTTCACGAACCGGCATCCAACTGTCGCAAGGGAATATCCATAACACCTCGCGCGACAACCCCGGCCGGCATCGAAACCTCAGGTTCGAGACCTACGATCTTCAGATCGCGTCTGCCAGCCGCCTCGCCGAGACGCTTGAGCGGCCGAAGCAAGGCAAGGAGATGAGGCTGGGGGAGCTTCGGGCGCAGATCCAGGAGTTCAAGAATGACAGAGGCAAGGCGTTGCCCCTTCAGGTGGAGTTGCACAAGAAATTCGCGCTCCCGATCGCCTGCTTCATCTTGAGCCTCATCGGCGCCCCCCTGGGAATGCGGATCAAGAAAGCGAGCCGTGGGACCAGCCTTGCCCTCAGTGTCGGGTTTGCCGTCCTCTACTATGTCCTGCTCGCAGCCGGCGAAAACCTCGGGTCCAGAGGGCGCATCGACCCCGCGCTGGGGGTCTGGGCCCCGAACCTGATCCTGGGCATCATCGGGGTATGCGTGGTGCTGGCCGAAGGCCGCGAGGCGCTCCTGCCTGCCAGGCTTCGCTCAGCGGCGAGCGATCTGGCGGCACACCTCTGGCGCGGAGCCTCTCAGCAGAAGACATTGCGGGAAACCAAGCGCTCAGCGAATGGCGGCCAGCTCACAGCCAAAGACAAAGCGATATGAGAAAACTTCTGTGGCCTCCAGGATAAGGGCAGGTAGGGCACATCACATTGTTGATTTCTTGCCGACCGCCGATGGCTGAAGGATGATAGCTAGCATCTCGCTCGTATGCGAATCCTGGACCGGTACCTCGCAACACAATTCCTCAGGGTCTTCGGCTGCTCGCTGGTCGTCTTCTTTGCGGTCTATCTGATCGTCGACCTGTTCGACCACCTGTCCGGCTTCCTCGACGCTCCCGCCCACGTGGTCATCCGGTACTACCTCTACAGGCTGCCTTGGATCGGGTTTCAGGTCATGCCTGTGGCCGTTCTCCTGGCCGCGCTGATCAGCCTCGGGAACCTGGCCCGCCACAACGAACTGCTCGCCATGAAGATGGGTCAACTGAGCTCCTTGCGGATCGTGACGCCGCTCATGATCCTCAGTCTCCTGTCGAGCCTTGTGGCCCTGGCCCTGAGCGAGTCGATCATCCCCAGACTGAACGAGCGCGCGCTGAACATCTACCGGGTCAAGGTAAAGAAGCTCCCCGCCTTCCGGCGGACGAGAGAAAACGATATCTGGTACCGGGCCAAGGGCAATCGATTCCTGAACATCTCGCTCATCGAGGTCGCCTCGGGGTTCGTCAGGGGCTTCACCCTCTTTGAACTCTCGCCGGATTTTCAGTTGATCCGCAGGGTGGATGCAAAAGAGGCCCGATGGAAGGACGGTCGATGGTGGCTCAAGGACGGCTTCGTCTCGCTGACGCGGCCGGACGGCACGTATCAGGTGAAATCGTTCACGCGCCTGGCGCTCGACCTGGAAGAAAAACCGGCGGACCTTGCCCAGGTCGTGAGGGATTCAGAGGAGATGAACTCAGCGGAACTTCGGGAGTATATCGGCAGGCTCATCAGAAGCGGCGTGAACTCCCTCCGGTACCAGGTGGACCTGGCCGCCAAGGGCTCCACGGCATTTGTCAGCCTGGTGATGGCGCTCATCGGGATCGCGTTCGCCCTGCGAACCGGGAAAGGAGGTGCGATGGCCTGGACGGGAACTTGCGTGCTGGTAGGCGTCTGTTACTGGATCCTCCACTCCCTCAGCATCGCTTTAGGCCGGGGAGGCGTGCTGCCACCGCTTGTCGCGGCCTGGCTTCCCAATGCCCTCTTCGCCGCTGCCGGCCTCGGCTCGATCCTGACGGTCAAGAACTGACGAGAACGGTTCAGGATTCAGCATTCAGGGATCAGGTCTGTCCGAACCATGGCGCAGTTGTTGTCTATGAACTACGAACTCTGAACTGCGAACGCATTACGTTCCCATGCTCCAAGATTCGAGGTAGCGACGCTGCTCCGGCGTCAGCTCATCGATGCGGACCCCCATCGAGGCGAGTTTCAACGCCGCGATCTGCTCGTCGATCTCCTTCGGCACTCGATAGACCCGGTTTTCCAGCTTGCCTCTCTGCTTCACCGCGTACTCGGCCGAAAGAGCCTGATTTGCGAAGCTCATGTCCATGACGCTCGCCGGATGCCCCTCGGCTGACACCAGATTGATCAGGCGACCTTCCCCGAGGACCACAATCCGCCGTCCGTCGTGCAGGACATACTCCTCGACGAACTCGCGGACCGCCCGCCTTCCCTTGGCGAGCCCCCCCAGCGCCTCGAGATCGACCTCTACATTGAAGTGGCCGGAGTTGCAGACGATCGCGCCGTCCTTCATGAGCTGGAAGTGCTCTTCCCTGATCACATGCAGGTTTCCGGTCAAGGTGATGAACAGGTCGCCTATGCGCGCCGCCCCCGAGAGCGGCATGACGGAATAGCCGTCCATGACCGCCTCCAGCGCCTTCAGCGGGTCGGCCTCGGTCACGATGACATTGGCGCCCATCCCACGCGCCCGCATGGCCACCCCTTTCCCGCACCACCCATAGCCGCAGACCACGACGCGCTTCCCGGCCAAGAGCAGATTGGTCGCCCGCAGGATCCCATCGATCGTGCTCTGACCGGTCCCATACCGGTTGTCGAAGAGGTGTTTGGTATCGGCGTCGTTCACCGCGATGATCGGGTAGGCCAGGACCCCGTCACGCTCCATGCTCCTCAACCGGATGACGCCGGTAGTGGTCTCTTCAGTTCCGGCGATCACGCCCGGGAGCAGGTCCTTGCGATCGGCGTGAAGCACCGAGATCGTGTCGGCCCCATCGTCCATGGTGAGTTGGGGCCGATGGGCGATGGCGCTGGCGATATGCCGGTAGTAGGTCTCCTTGTCCTCTCCCTTGATGGCGAAGACCGGGATCTGGAAGTGGCGGACCAGCGCGGCGGCGACATCGTCCTGCGTGCTGAGAGGGTTGGAGGCGCAGATGCGGACCTCGGCCCCTCCCGCCTTCAAGGCACGGGCCAGGTTCGCGGTCTCAGACGTCACGTGCAGGCATGCCGACACCCGTATCCCGCGAAGCGGTCGCTCTTTTTCGAACCGCTCCTCGATCATCGCCAGCACCGGCATGGACTCGCGCGCCCATTCGATTCGAAGGAGACCCTTGTCCGCTAATCCGATATCTTTGATGTCGTAGTCCACAACTCCTCCTGACAAAGGCGTTCAGAGTTGGTAGTTCATAGTTCAGAGAATGGCAAGGAACCCCTGGTGCACTCTTATCTCTGAACTCCGAACTCTGAACGCTGAACTCTGAGCGCTATTTCACGCGCCGAGCCGGCCGGCATCGTGTCTGAGCCCGTCGGCCTTATCCGTCTGCTCCCAGGTGAAACCGGGTTCGTTCCGCCCGAAGTGCCCGTAGGCCGCCGTCTGCTTGTAGATCGGCCGACGAAGATCGAGGGCCTTGATCATCCCGGCCGGGGTCAACTCGAAATGCTTGCGGACCATCTTCATCAACTCCTCGTCCGGGATTGTCCCTGTCCCCTTGGTATCTACCAGCACCGAAACCGGGTCGGCGATGCCGATGGCGTAGGCCAGTTGGACCTCGCACTTCTTGGCCAGGCCGGCCGCCACGAAATTCTTGGCGATATACCTCGCGGTGTACGAGGCGGACCGGTCCACCTTTGTCGGGTCCTTTCCGGAGAAAGCGCCGCCGCCGTGGCTTCCCACTCCGCCGTAGGTGTCCGCGATAATCTTGCGGCCGGTCAGCCCGGTGTCCCCGTGGGGCCCACCGATGACGAAGCGGCCGGTCGGGTTGATGTGGTAGTGGATCAGGTCCAGGTCGACCAGATCCTTGGGGAGGACCGGCAGGATCACCTTTTCGATGATGTCCTCCCGGAGCTGCTTCAACGCGACATCGGGGCTGTGCTGTGCGGCAATGACCACGGTATCGACGCGGTTAGGCTTCCCATCGACGTATTCGACCGTCACCTGCGATTTGCCATCAGGCCGGAGGTAATCCACAATCTCCTTGCGCCGGACCTCGGCCAGGCGCCTCGTCAGCTTGTGGGCAAGCATGATCGGCATCGGCATCAGCTCGGACGTTTCGTCCGTCCCATAGCCGAACATCAGGCCCTGGTCCCCCGCCCCCTGGATATCGACCCCTAGCGCGATGTCGGGCGACTGCTCCTGAATCGCGTTGATGACGGCGCAGGTCTCGTAGTCGAAGCCGTATTTGGCCCTCGTATAGCCGACGTCCCGGATCGTTTCGCGGACCACCTTCTGGATGTCCACATAGCACTTGGTCGTGATCTCCCCGGCCACGAAGGCCAGCCCCGTCGTTACCAGTGATTCACAGGCCACCCGGCCATACGGGTCCTGCGCGAAGATGGCGTCAAGTATGGCATCGGAGATCTGGTCGGCGATCTTGTCCGGGTGACCTTCCGTCACCGATTCCGAGGTGAACAGGTAGCGCTTTGAAGCCATGAATCGGTCCTCCTCTTTCGGGTTTCGGGTTTCGGGTTTCGGGTAGCGGGTCAAATTCGACGGAGAACTCGAAACTTCAAACTCGAAACTCGAAACACAGGTGTCTAGGTCGGGGACTCTAACACACTCTCCCCGTTTGTCAAGAAAAAGCCTCCCCTTCCGGAAGCGGCCCGGGGGCTTCCATCGCCCGTTCCCACCTTCCCTGGGCCTTCAGGATCAGCTCGATCGCCTCTCGCACCGCGCCGCGGCCGCCTGCCCGTGCCGTCACATAGGCGACCCTTGCCTTCACCTCGTCGGCGGCATCGGCTGGCGCCACCGACAAGCCAACGCGGGCGAGCAAGGGAAGGTCGTTCACGTCGTCGCCGAGATAGGCGACCGCCTCATCGGTCAATCCGTGGCGGCGCAGGACCGTCTCGTATGCCTCCATCTTGTTCTCGATCCCCATGTGGATCTCGGGTATCCCCAACTCCTTGGCGCGACGCGCAACCGCCCCCGAGGCCCGCCCGGTCAGGATGGCAGTCACCAGCCCTGCTCGCTGGGCCGCGCGGAGACCCAGGCCATCCCTGACGAAGAACGACTCGATCTCCGCCCCGTCAGTGCTGTACAGGATCCGCCCGTCGGTGAGGACGCCATCGACGTCCATCATAATCATGCGGACCGACTTTGCCCTCTCTTGAACCTTCGGGTCAATCGACATCAGGAGTTCCTGGCTTCATCATGTGCGAGGTGCGAGGTGCGAGGATGGGCGGACAACCCGGGTCTGCGCACTTCGCACCCCGGACCCCGCACGGCATTACACCACCCCGGCTTTCAGCAGGTCGTGCAGATGGAGGACGCCCTCCGGCCGCCCCTGGGGATCAACGACCAGCAGAGAGGTGATCGAGACTCGTTCCATGATCTCGAGGGCCTTCGCCGCCAGCGCCTCCCTGTCTATGGTCTTGGGGTGGGGGGTCATGCACTCCTTGACCCGGCGCTGTAGCAGATCGCCTCTTTTCTGGAGGGCTCGCCTCAGGTCGCCGTCGGTGATGATCCCGGTCAGTTTGCCGGTCCCGTCCACGACCGCGGTCATCCCCAGCTTCTTTCGGGAGATCTCCTCGACGGCGTCGCTCATCAGGGCTTCCTGGGAGACCGTGGGAATGTGCTCCCCGACATGCATAAGGTCCAGCACGCGCCACAGGAGCCGCCGGCCCAGGCTTCCGGCCGGATGGAGCATGGCGAAGTCCTGCTCCGTGAAGCCGCGCTCCTCGAGCAGCGCGACGGCCAAGGCATCGCCCATGGCGAGCGCAGCGGTGGTGCTGGCGGTGGGGGCAACCACCATCTCACAGGCCTCCGCCGCCACGCTGACGTCGATCGCCACGTCGCTCTGCCTGGCGAGCGTAGAAGAAGGGTCGCCGACCAACGAGATCAGCTTCAGCCCGAGCCGCTTGATCGCAGGGAGCAACTCGATCAGTTCATTCGTCTCCCCGCTGTTGGAGACGGCGACCACGACGTCGCCCCTGACGAGCATCCCCAGGTCGCCGTGTCCCCCCTCGGCCGGGTGGAGGAAGAACGCGGGAGTCCCGGTGCTAGCCATAGTGGAGGCGATCTTTTGGGCGATCGAGCCGGACTTGCCCATGCCGGTCAGTGCCACACGGCCCCGGCAATCGCGGAGGATCTCGACCGCCCGATCGAAACGCTCATCCAGCCTCGGGATCAGCGCGAGGATCGCGTCAGCTTCGATCCTGAGGACACGCCTTGCCCGATCGGCGATCATGGCCTTCCGGCCTCCTTCAGCGCCTGCACAAGCCTCTCCTCCACCAGCGGGATCACCTCGTCCAACTCGATCTGCCGCATGCAGTTCTCCTTCCCTCGCCGGCACCCGCCAGAGTAACAGGGCCGGCAGTCGATCCCTTTGTAGACCACCGCGTGCCCCTGACCGGGGGGACCCCAGACTCTCGGGTCGGAGGGACCGAAGAGGCCGACCACGGGCGTGCCCATCGCGGCGGCCATCTGCATCGGGCCGCCGTCGTGTCCGACGAAGAGGGTGGCCCGCCGCAGCAACGCAACGAGCTCCAGCAGCGACAGGCGCCCGACGAGGGACCGGCGGCCATTCCCGAGCTGGCCGAGGATCACCTCAGCGATCCGCCGCTCCCGATTTCCCCCGAGCAGCACAGCCTTCACCCCGGGCTCTCCCTGGATAGACTCGATCAGGCCCGCGAAACGCCTCGCCGGCCACCTCTTAAACCAGCACCGCACCCCTGGATGGACGGCGACAAACGGCTCACCCGCCTCAATCCCCATCTCGGCCAACGCGGCCTCGGCCGCCTCCTCATCATCAGGCCGGACTCCCAGCAGCGGCATCGATTCGACAATCGGGACACCCACCGCATCGAGGGCCATCAGGTTCTGGCGGATCATCGGGATCGGTTGCTGTGGAACCGGCACCGCATGGGTGAACAGGCACCCGCGCCATCGGGCATCCCGCTTGAAGCCGACCCTGATCGCTGCCCCGGTGACCCTGGCCAGGACCGCCGCAAGGTCCGCGTCGGTCAGATCGATCACGAGGTCGAAGCGACGGCGACGCAGCGCCAGAGCGAATCGAAGCTGGCGCAGTCGCGAGACGTTCCGCCTGACGACACACACTTCGTCGAGGTGAGGGTTCTCCGCGAGCACCGCCTCCATGCCGGCATTGACCAGCATAGACAGAAAGGCGCCTGGAAACGCCGCCCGTAGCGAGGGCAACACGGGCGTGCTCATCAGCACGCCCCCGAGGTTACGAAGCTTGATCACAAGGATCTTTCGCGGTTCGCCGATTCCTGAGGCGCTCATCGCCGTCTCCATCCAGAGGCCGTTCTGCCCTTTCTCGGGGCTTCTTGACATGATCTCTTCCTCTGGTTCGTTGCTCCCAGGGCCCCCCTGATCGTGATGGCCATGGCCAGCGCGGCGGTAGTCCCGGCCATCGGAGCGACCACCATGTCGCGCTGGGCCAGCATCCCCAGGTCGCCGTGCCCTACCTCCGCCGGGTGGAGGAAGAAGGCGGGGGTCCCGGTGCTGGCCAGGGTTGAGGCGATCTTTAAGGCGATCGACCCCGACTTGCCCATGCCGGTCAGTGCCACACGGCACCGGCAATCGCGGAGGATCTCAACTGCTCTCACGAATCCCGCGCTCTGCGCCAGGTCGTCCAATCTTGTGATCAGCCCGAGGATAGCGTCAGCCTCGATCCTGAGCTCGCGTCGCCCGCGGTCAGCAATATCATGTCGTTTCAACTCGCTTTAACGGCTGCACAAGCCTTTGCGCTACCGGAGGGCTTCCTACTCATCAAGCCTGGTCGGCGATTCTGCCTTCCAGCGCCTCTTGCCTACGGCCAGCCGACAGATCCGCGCTGACTCGTCCCACGTTCTGGGCACCCTCTGGGCGGTCAACAGGCTTGACGTTCAACCCGAGCCCATGGCACGTTTTCGCTGCCTTTCCGTTTGCCCTATTGACCATATTCCGGTATGCTCTGCTGATGCTGGAATTGCTATCCTCAAGCCCTCCCTGGAGGCTACCGCAGTCAGGCTACCAGAGTTGCCTCCCTTTTTCAACTGAGGACATTCCCGAGATCCTGTGCGGCCCGCCCGACAGCCCGAACCCATGTTCCGCGATTGGAGACGCTGATCACGGGGGCGTGGCTCCTCTGCCGGGCCTGTGTGCCCACTTCCCCTCCACGAGATGGGGGGGTCAATTCTCGACACCGAACGACCTGCGACGCAGACAACGTCATATCGGCTATCGTCATCATCCCCACCTATAACGAACGCGACAATCTCACCGAGCTGACAGAACGGCTTCTGGGTCTCGGGCTGCCCCTCGACGTCGTTTTCGTTGACGACGCTTCGCCCGACGGCACGGGCAAGGTGGCCGACGCGCTGGCGCAATCGTTCCCGCAGGTCTCGGTAATCCACCGGGAGAAGAAACTCGGGTACGGCAGCGCCGTCACCGAAGGATTTCGCGTGGCGCTCCAGGGGGACTACTCGTGGGTGCTGCAGATGGATGCCGATCTCTCCCACGATCCCGCTGCCATCCCCGCTATCCTCCAGGCTGCATCAGACTACGAGCTTGTCCTGGGGGCCCGCTACATCGGCGGGGTCAGGATCATCGATTGGGGGATCGGTCGGGTCCTGCTGAGCTGGATGGCCAACGGCTACGCACGAACCGTCACCGGCCTGCCTATCCGAGACATCACGACCGGCTTTCGCTGCTATCGGCGGTCGGCGCTCCAGGCCCCTGACCTCTCCCAACTGAAGGCCAGTGGGTATGGTTTCCTTATTGAAATGGCCTATCGTATCTGGAAATCCGGAGGACGCCTCGCCGAGGTCCCGATAATCTTTTATGGCCGCAAGAAAGGCATGTCGAAGATGTCTAGACGGATGATGCTTGAGGCGGCCTATCTCGTCTGGCGCCTCCGATTTAGCGGCGGCAAGCGGGGTGGCCGACGGTGACAGATCGGTCGGTAGCGAGAACCCCCTTTCCTCGCAGGTGAGACTCGCGCCGTCTCCTCAGACGACTCGCGAAGAGCCCGGAGAAGGTCATCTCGCGCAAGAACCTTGCCGAATACGGACAGCTCCGAGCGTCCCCCAAATGCCCAGAAGGGAAGAGAAAACGAACCAGGTGGGAAATCCCCAGGCCAGGGCCAGACCACCGGCTTCTTTGCCGATGAGGCCTTTGGCGGTCAGCGGGCCGGTGATCAATAGCGCGACAAGAAGTCCCATGAGCCAGGGCGGGCGGCAATCGACGGCGAGCCGCGCGAGGATGAACGAAGGTAGCAGCAGGACAACGTAGTGTGACTTGCTGCTTATCGGGCTCAGCAAGAGCATGAGACAGACGACGGCAGCCGACTCTATTCCTGTCTGCAGCTTTTCCCATGGGACTGTTCCGGACTCGCCTGCGTCCAGGGTGGGGGCGGCGGTCCAGGGCTTACCAAATCGCCAGGCTGTGATGGCCAGAAGCAGAAGACCGCTGCCATAGACGAAGAGTCTCAGGACTCCCAGTGCTCCGTCCGGCATGGAAGCTCGCGCTATTCGCAGTTGCTCGCCCCACAGCGGCAGGCCAAGTCTGATGAAGCGGTTGAATAGCCCGGCCAGCGACTGGTTGAGCAGGACATCGCTGAACCAGTTCCCGGGCGCGGAACGGCCGACCGTCGCTAGATAGCTAACGTACCAGTCGGCCAGATAGAGTCGGCCACTCGTCTGGGGCCAGAGCAGATCGGGCAGTACGTTCAGGCTCGCAGCGACCGCGACGAGCACGAAGACGGCCTTGAGCTTCCCGCGCCAAAGCAGGTAAGGCGCGAATAACAGGGGAGTGCACTTCATGGCCGCCGACGCGCCAAGCCAAGCCGCTCCTGTCAGGTCGCGGCCTCGCCACAGTTGGTAGCAGCCGGCGAACAGGAGGGCCGCGATCACCATGTCGAATTGTCGGTTTTCCAGGGGTGCGATGAAGAACCGTCCGGCAAGCGCCATTCCTATCCAAAAGCTTGCCTGCCAGCGTCCTGCAAGCCCGATCAACGATGGACCACCTGCCAGTCGCCAGGCGCAGATCAGCGCCACCGTCGCGGCCGCCACGTTGACGAGGTACCAAGCAAAGAGTGACGGGAACGGCGGCAAGCTCGCCAGCGGCGCCGAAAGCATAGCCATGGCGGGTGGGTATGTGTAGTTATCCCCCGTGCGGTGGATCGGCTCGCGAGCCTGCAGCCGCTTGGCTGCGCGGACGAACACGTTCTGCCAATCACTTACCTGGTCGCTACGAAGAAAGACGAAACCGCAGACGACGAAAAACAGGACCGCCAAGAGTATCAGGCTATAGCGCAGAGGCCACAGGCGCCACGCCAAGTCGTTCTTGCTGCGAAGCTGTTCGTCCATTCGAAGCTCCTGAGTTGGCCCAAAAACAGGACGCGCTCGAGGAATTACTAAGCGGGACGGGAAATAGATGACACCGCCGCCCGCCCCTCATTGGACTCTCCCCCGGACTGTGCGGCCTGGGCTCAAGTGTCGCCTCATTCATGCTCCGCACAGTATCAGCGGATTGTCATGGTCCATCTCGACAAGAGGTAGTGGAAATTCGGCGGTGATCCGCTTCGGAAGATCCTCGAAAGCGGGCGAGAACCCGCTTGTCAGAACCGCTCATGACTGTGCGCGGCAGCTTGCGGAATGAGCGGGACCGGCGGTCCTGAGCGTCGCAGGAGGAGCACTCCCAACACCAGGAGCATCCCCAAGGTGTGCGTGTGATAGCTGAGCAACAAGAGGTAGAGGTCCTTGCCCAGCACTTCACGGTTCAGTACCAACGCGAACACGACATACGCCGCCATCGCCGCAGAGGCAGCCTTCCCAAGCTTCCTGAAGCCCCAGGCCTCGGCCACGATCAGGTAGAAGGCTGGCACCATCAGCACGAGATGCTGCAACCAGGTCACCGGCGAGAGGAGGAGCGCCAGGATCAGGACCGCGCTGGCCTCCAGCAGCCACTCCGGGTCAGGCTTCTCTTGATGGCGGCGCCGCGTGCGCCAGCCAAAGATGGCCAGCAGGCCGAGCATCACCCCAGTTGCCAGCCGGTTCGCCGTCATGGGGTGCAGGTTCATGACCGGAACATAGCCGGGATGCGGAAGCCGCAGGGCATGCCCCTCGGGGTACGTCACCAAGTACCGCATCACCGCCGGCCTCAGCGCCTGATTCTGCACCCGCTGCTCGCTCATCTCGGCGACCGCCGTTCGATCGCCAACCACAGACCTGAACGCGACCCGCGTCCACTCTACCTGGTGCCTCCACCAGCCTGCGGGCCCCATCCACACCATCGGGAGGGCGACCCAGAAGGCCGTGGCGGCCACAGTGCCGGCGGCCATGCGCCACTGTCGTTTCCAGACGAAGAACAGCAAAAACAGCCCGGCCGGCGCTTTCAGGGCGGTTGCAAGGCCGAACCAGAGAGCGCCGATGGATTCCTGCCCTTTCCAGGCGCAGTAGATCCCGCCGACCAGGACGGCCAATAGGATGAGGTGCGGGCCGCCGTCGTCCAGGTCACGGATGATATAGTGCGACCCGAGCACAAGCGTTAGGCTCACAACGGCGAAACCTTTCGAGGAGATCTCTTGGGAACGCCCCAACACCATCTTCTTGAGCATGCGCAGCGTCAGCCACAGGCAGCCCACGGCCACGGAGTAGCGCAACGCAATGCCGAGGCCCGGATTGATCACCGCAAGCGGGGCAAAGTACATGGCGGCGCTCGGCATGTAGGGGTAGTGCACACCCCCCGCATACAAATATTGTTGCGCCAGAAACCTCCTGCCGAACTCGCGCGACACATCGAAATCGCCCAGATGGTTGGCGCGACGCTGCACGATCGCGACCCACTGCACCGCCACTGCGACGACACACGCCGCAATAAAAATCCGCCGCGTCCAAGAACGGGAGCACACCTCGCTCAACACGACAGCCAGCCGCCCGCCAAAGGAGCTATCGGCCCCGGGATGAAGACCGGCGGCAGGCCTCCGTCAGGGGAAGCCTTCAGGCATCTAAGTCCTTTCCCTTCGAAGCCAGAAAGGAGTTGCCCACCACCGAGGCCTCCACCCATGTCCATTCCTTGCATCGTGTTCCGGCCGGCCTTTTGAGGAAGATGCCTTTGTCCCTGCTCAGCAGACCTTTTGACGCCCGTGTCGATGGATCGCTTCATCCAGTATGCACTTGAGCGTTGTCTCGAGACTTGTTCGCGGCACTTGCCCTACGATGCGATGAAGTTTCTCTACGCTACCGTAATGCGCCAGAACATCCCTGGAAAAACGCCTGGAAGAGTTGGCCCATGCGCCCAACAGCCAGAATCACCTCCGTGACGCCAGCGCTCCTGAGTTGCCCCAGGATAATCTCGAGGATCGGATAATCACCGACCGGCATCAGCGGCTTCGGCAGCACAGTCGTATACGGTCGCAGACGGGTTCCTTTCCCACCGGCAAGAATCAACGGTTGCATAGATCACTTCTCATGCGGCGTATGTTTCCGGCTTATACTGATCCTGGTGTCGAGAGACAAATGCAATGGACTCCTTCAGCCCTCCCTCCAGGGGACATCTGGGTCTCCATCGGGTCAGTTTGAGAGCTTTGGCGTTATCACACACAAGCTCGGCAAGTTCGCACTTCGCGGGACGAATGCGATGCGGGTCCAGCACGATAGGCGCATGACACCCCATAAGAGCAAGGATAGTCGCGGCAAGATCGCCGATGGTGATGCCGTGACCAGAGCCGATGTTGATGGTCTCGCCATTGGCCTGCTCAGCTTCTGCGCCCTTGATCAGGCCCATCACCGTATCCTTCACGAAGGTCAGATCGCGGACTGGACTCGGGCCTCCGAGGCGGACTCCCGCCGTGTCAGGGCCTGGCTCATGATGGTTGGGACGACGGCACGGGCCGACTGGCGTGGCCCGTACGCGTTAAACGGGCGCATGATGACCACCGGGAGATCAAAGAATGCAAAGTAACTCTCAACGATTTTGTCCGCCCCAATTTTCGAGGCGGAAGACGGCGACTGGGCCTGCGGCGGATGGCCTTCGTCGATAGGGGTATAGAGGGCAGTGCCGTAGACTTCGGATGTAGAGGTGTGAACAACCCTCCCGACACCACGCTGCCGCGCCGCTTCCATGACATGAAGAGTCCCTTCTACGTCGGTTCGCAGATAGCTCACTGGAGCGGTGTATGAGTAGGGGATGCCTATGAGCGCCGCCAAATGAAACAGACCGTCCTTCCCTTTCACCTGACGCGTCACGCAGGCGCTGTCTTCAATGGTCCCGGCGACGACGCGCAACCCCGCCTCGTGTTCCCGTGATAGGAACTCAAGATTCCCCCAATCAGCTTGGGAGCTATACCGAATCATCGCCGTCAGCTCAGCGCCGGCGTCCAGCAGCGCCTCACATAAATGGCTCCCGATAAAGCCGCCCGCGCCTGTCACCAAGACCCCCTTATGAGTCCAGGACACCCGAGCTCTCCTGATCAGTGCCCACCATCCGCCGAGCAGTCATAGCAGCGCTGGGGCAGTAGGCTAGGACGCACCCGGCTGATCGCGCCTAGTGGGCCGGAAAGAAGGCAAATCCGGCGGACGGAACCCACGGTTTCAGCTCGATAGTGAACCACGCTCGATGGGGGCGCCAAAGCGGGGGGAAAGACGGCGTATGCGTCACCGCCCCCCTGCGGGTCGAACCATTGCCGAATCCGCCGAGGAGGCTGCCAGGACCTGACGGTAGACCATGGAGGTGCGTCCGGCCTCGGCCTCCATGGTAAACAGGGCCTCCACTCGCTTTCGCCCCTCCTGCCCCATCGCCCTGGCCAGCCTTGGGGCCTCCAGGAGCTTGATCACCGCCTCGGCAAGTCGCCCGGAGTTTCGAGGGGGGACCAGGATGCCTGTCTCCCCATCGCGGACCACCTCCGGAGTTCCTCCCACCGACGTCGCGACCACCGGCCTGCCGGCTGCCATCGCCTCCAGAATTGTGATGGACAATCCCTCGGTGTGGGATGGAAGGACGAGCAGATCCATCGCATGCAGGAACGGTGCGACATCCCCCTGGGGGCCGACCAAGATCACACGATCCCTGACGGAGACTCGCTCCGCGAGATCCAGCAGATGTCGGAGATATCGCCTCCGGGGCGCCTCTCCTACGATCACGCACCTCACATGAGGAACCTTTTCCTTGATCATCGCGAGCGCCTGGATCAGGTCATCGTACCCCTTATGGGGCAGAATGTGAGCGACGATGCCCAGAACCGGATCGTCCGGGGAGATGCCCAGCCTCTCCCGCAGGGCGACGGTCTGTCCCTCAGGGGGCGCCGTCTGAAGGGCGATTCCAGAGCGGATGATCGTCACGCGATCAGACGGTATTCCACCCTCGACCAGGGTATGGCCAACGGCCTCTGAGACTGCGATCAAGGCATCGAGCGACCTGAGGCGGTACTGCCGTATCTTCTCCGGGGTGACCAATTCACGGACATGACACACGCACGGGACCCCGGCCCACTGCGAGACGTACTTCCCGAAGTGCGCCGAGCGGTAATTGTTCACATGGACCAAGTCAATATCCGCAGGTTCCGCGACGCGTCGCAGGGAGGACAAAAAGAGCGGGAGAAGGGGCCAGGAGAATCCATGCCTCCAGGGGGGGACCTTGAGAGGGGAGACGCGGACGCCTCGCTCCTCCAGCCACGCGGAGGCTTCATCCTTCTGTGGCCAGAGCACAAGGGGTTCGACCGCCATCTGGCGGATGGCGTCTACCAGCCAAAGGAGCGCCCGCTCAGCTCCTCCTACCCGCGTGAAGCCGTGAAGATAGAGGACCCGGATCGGCGTCGATCCCCGCCCTGCATCGACAGGATCCCTCAGGTCCGTACTCCCTCCCTTCCCACCTGAGCCAGGAGTTCCCTGGCGTCAGGGAGCCCGCGGAATAGCATGCTGATGAGGGAGATCCCCCTTCGGGCGTCGGTGCCGAGCCTCCTCGCCCGAGCGGCGAGGTAGTCCGCGGGAGCGAGAAAAAGCCGGGGTCGCGCCGCCAGGATGGCCGGATCGAAGAACCACCGATGAATGGCGGGCTGCCCCCACTTCTCCTGGACGGTCAGGGTAGGATGCGTGCAGGTAAACGGAGCACGTTCGCCCCGTCGCGTTGCCTGCACGTAGTGGTGGACATACACGTAGCCGACGACCATGGGGGGCGCAATGTCGCCGACCGCCTCGGCTCGCTCACAAAGGCGCAGATAGAGATCCCAATCCGCGGCCCGGACGCGGGTGTCCCAGCCCTCGATCGCCCGCATGAACGACCTGCGGCTCACCACGCAGCTTCCGACGATCCCGGAGACCAGCCGATCCCCGAAGACGGCCCCGATCTCTTTGCAGAAAACCTCCCAGTCACCGTACATCGCCCGAACCGCAGCGCGCAACTCCTCCGCCGTCCGGATCGGTCCGATCCGCCGCTTCACGACACGCCAGCGCTCCTGGACGGCGCGCGTCAACCCCCTGGTGGGCATTCGCTCGATCCCGATAGGGGAAACCACCGGGAGGCCGTGCCGGTCCAGCGCCTTTATCAGTTCTTCGTCCCATCCGGCGCTGAGCACGAGATCGTTGTTGAGGAACCCCACGAACTCGCCCTTTGCCTCAGCCAACCCCAGATTCATCGCTTCGGGATAGCAGAGGTTTCCCCCAGTGGGAATCACGCGGGCGCCGGCACTCCGGAATAACTCTGCCGACCCGTCGGTGGAGTCATTGTCCACAATGATCAGTTCGGTACGGACGGTGCGGCAGGCCCTCAGCGTCTCCAGGAATAGTTGATTGTGCGGCAGTTGGTTCCTGACCGCTGTGACAACGCTCAGATCGACTGCGCTCATCCTCCAGATCCGCCAGGCACGCGATCCAGCTTCCCGTGAGAAACCGGCCTCCACGCCTCGTCTTTCTCAGCGTGCACAGTTAGAATTCCGCCATAATTCATCGCTCCCATCGCATAGACCAGAGGCCTCGCCATGGCCGAAATGAGCTTCGTCCCCCGCGGACGGATACCAAGCCAGCGCGCCAGCACGTTGGACAGACTCTCAACGAAGAAGTTCACCCTGCCATCACACTTTATCTTTACAGGTCGGAACCCCGTCGATGCCAATAACCGTTCTAGTGTCTCTGGGGTGAAGTGATAGAGGTGCCTGGGCAGGTCCCAGCAAAACCAGTGTCTTCCGAAGAGCCGTCGCTCGATACTCGCCACATTCGGAACCTCGATCCAGAGGAGGCCTGCCGGCCGGAGAACCCGGCGAGCCTTCTCCAGCGCCTTTCTGGGGCTGGCGAGGTGCTCGAGGTTGTGAGAGAACCGGACCACGTCGAAGCTTTCGTCGCCAAGTGGCACCTCCTCGAATTCGCCCACCAGGACGTCGCAGCCCAAGTGTCGCCGCGCCATCGACGCTGCATAGGGGCTCATCTCAACTCCCGTCACGTGCCACCCCAAGTCGCTGAAGAATTCGAGCCCGTTGCCGGTCCCGCACCCCACGTCCAGCAGCCGGCCATCGCCAGTGAATGGAATGATGGCCGCTTCACGGCCCCGTACCCGGAGCCGCAAGCGCTCCAGGTAGAGGCATGCCGTCTTCATGAGCCCGCTCACGCCGGTCGCTCGGGATGGGGCATCGCCTGGCTTGATCGGGTAATGATAGAAGCGCTCCAGCAGCGAGCGCAGTAGCCGCCTCCTCAGCGATCCAGACGGCCGCCGCTCGGACCCCCTGACAGGCCCGAGGTCATCGTAGTACTCCTCCCGGTAATACGCGGCCATCTCCGATCCCTCGGGCCTTGGGCTGAGGTAGATGAGCCCACAGCCTTGACACTCAACCACCCCGAAGGACCGCTCGCCGTCGGGGGCACGCGGGTCCCGCTCGACGAAGAGAACCGAACCCTCGGTCACACCGCAGAGGTCACACGCCACAGTTCTCATGGCGCAGCACCCACTTCAATGCCCATCGTTGAACCTGAAACTCGGAACCCGGAGCCTTTGCGCCTGAGCCGTCAACTTGGCGACTGGCTCTGGTAGAGCCGGTAGTAGATCCCACCTCGCGCCATCAGCGCCGCATGGGTCCCCTGCTCGACCAGCCTTCCGCCGTCCAAGACCAGGATCTTGTCGGCCCTGATGATGGTGGAGAGCCTGTGAGCGATCACAAACGTGGTCCGGTTCTCCATCAGCCGGTCCAGAGCCTCCTGGACCAATCGCTCCGACTCTGCGTCAAGGGCCGAAGTCGCCTCGTCCAGGATCAAGAGGGGAGGGTTCTTGAAAATAGCTCTGGCGATGGCAATCCGCTGTTTCTGACCCCCGGACAGGCGGACGCCCCGCTCGCCGATCCTGGTCTCGTATTGCTTGGGCAAGGCTTCGATGAACTCCTCGGCGTTGGCGATCCTGGCCGCCTCCACGACCTTGTCCGGAGCGACAGTGCGCTGGCCGTACGCGATGTTGTTGAAGACGGTGTCGTCGAACAGTATCGTATCTTGCGTGACGATTCCCATCTGCTCCCGCAACGACCGGATGGTGACCCGTCTGATATCAACTCCATCGATGGTGATGACCCCGGATGTGGGATCGTAAAAGCGGGGCAGAAGGTTGACCAGGGTGGTTTTCCCTGCCCCGCTGCTGCCAACGATAGCCACGATCTCGCCCAGCTTGGCGCTCAAGGTGATCCCCTGAAGAACGACCCGGTCCGGCTCGTATCCGAACGAGACGTCGTGGAAAAGGATCCCTTCCTGCATCCGCCCGAGCGTCACGGCGTCCGGCCGCTCCGAGACTTCGGACCGAAGGTCCATCAATTCGAACACCCGAGAGGCGCCGGCCATTCCCCGTTGGATGACGTTGTTGATCTGGCCGATCCGCTTCACGGGCTGGTAGAGGGAACCCAGGGCCCCGAGGAATGCCATGAAAGCCCCCGGTGTGAGGCTCCTGTTGAGGACCAGGTAGCCGCCAGCCCAGAACGCGATCACGATCCCAACGGAACCGAGGACCTCCAGGACGGGCGAGGTAAGGGCATCGACGCGCCAGATCCGCATAAAGGACCGGAAGACCTGGTCGCTCGCGTCCCAATATCGTCGCTTCTCGTACTCCTCCATACCGAAGGCCTTGACGATCCTGACGCCTGAGATGGTTTCTTGCAGGATCGTGTTCAACTCGGCGCGTGTCTCCTGGACCCTGGTCCCTCTGCGGCGGATCTTCGCCCCGAACTTCACGATCGGGAGGATAGCTCCCGGCAGGACGATGAGCGAGAAGAACGCGAGCTGCCACTTGATCAGGAAGAGCAGAAGGATCAGGCCGACGATGTTCAGTGGCTCTCGAAGAGCATTACGGTACAACTCGGTCGAGGCATCACCGAGCGTTTCCACGTCGGAGCCGAGACGGGACATGATCTCCCCCGTCGAACGGCGGGTGAAGAAGCTCAGAGGGAGGGTCTGGAGGTGCGTATACAAACCGTTCCGGACGTCCCTCTGAATCCCTTCTGAGACATAACGCATCTGGACCTGCTGTAGATAGGTCAGTGCCGCCTTCGCCAGGAAGATGAAGAAGAGGGCAACCCCGATGAAGGTGAGGACGCTGATCTGATGTGCCTGCAGGAAACCCTGTAGCTGAACCAGGCGGTGGCCCAACATGGCCTTGACCGGGCCGGGAAGGCTTATACCAGAGCTGCCTCCCTGCGGAATAAAGAGGCCGTCGAAGACCGGCTGGAGCGACCCGATGGAAACGGCGTTGAGGAGGGCGATGAGAAACAGGAAGGCAATGGCGAGAATGATCCTCCCCCGATAGGGGGCGGCGTAGCGGAGAAAGCGGGGGAACTGCTGCAGGGGCGTTTGCATATCAGCAAAGATCAGGGTATAGGGGGGAGGGTACAGGGTCTAGGGAAAACAGAGGATTCACGACTCCCTAACAGCGCTGACCCTAAACCCTATACCCTATACCCTTTCCTTCGTGTTGATAAAGGGCGCCACCGCGCGCTGAACTGCCGTCAGTTGCTCCAGGAGTCCCGGCAGCGCATCGAGCCGGAGCATGTTTGGCCCGTCGCTGGGCGCGTAGGCGGGGTCAGGATGAACCTCCATGAAGAGACCATCGACCCCTGCTGCCACGGCGGCGCGCGCAAGGAACGGGATGAACTCGGCCTGCCCTGAAGAGGCGTGCCCTGCGCCGCCCGGCAGTTGTAAACTGTGGGTAGCATCGAACAGCACCGGACAGCCAAAGCTGCGCAAGACCGGAAGTGAGCGGATGTCCACTACCAGGTTGTTATAGCCAAAGCTCGTTCCACGCTCAGTCAGGATGACCTGCTCGCAGCCAACGGACCTGAGCTTCTCGACGATATTGCCGGCATCCCACGGCGAAAGGAATTGCCCCTTCTTGACATTGACCGGCTTGCCGGTCCGGCCAGCGGCAAAGAGGAGATCGGTCTGGCGACACAAGAAGGCCGGGATCTGGATGACGTCCAGCACCTCTGCCGCTGCCGACACCTGGTTCACCTCGTGCACGTCGGAGAGCACGGGCACGCCTAGCTTCGTTCTCACGCGCCCCAATATCCGAAGCCCCTCCTCTAGACCCGGACCGCGAAATGAACGGCCTGAGGACCGATTGGCCTTATCGAATGAGGACTTCAGGACGAAAGGAACCCCATATGCCTCACAGGCCGCCTTAATCGCGTCGCCGGTTCTGAGCAGGTGATCCTCGCTCTCGATCACACAGGGACCCGCAATCAGGAGAAGCGGCGCGCCTCCACCAAGAGCCAACTCGCTTATTCGTATCTGCCTGGTTATTCCCATTGTGTTCGAGATCGCGGGGATCGAAGTTCAAGAAGTTGAATCTCTGAATGCGTCATCCGGGTCCGCCGCTTCTAATCCAATAGGTCAACTGGAGGCAGGGCGTGCCACTTCGCTCACTCGCCTCCGGCGAGCACCATCGTAAATCAAAAACCCCACAAAGCTCAGCGCGACCGTCGGCTTTAGCCACAGCTTGGTCAGCGGCCAGATCGGATCGCCATAGGAAGCGTTCCCTAAAGCGACTGCCAGGCCCACCAGCAACCATCCCACCCGGCGGCCTTCCACAAGCAATAGGCGTGTCGCCATGACCGCAATCGCTGGGGAAAGGACGACGTAGCTGTTCGACTCCGTCATCGAGTTAAACAGCATCAGATAGGCGGCCGACAAGCCGAGCAGCGCGAGCGCGTAATCTGGTTGCCTCAATCGCCGTGCCCAGACTAACCATAATGCCAGCGTGAG
>JBGQJI010000008.1:0-34581 GCA_041498975.1 Methylomirabilis sp. (SeqCode) | reverse complement strand
TGGACATGGTCCGCGGGGACGTATATTTCTGGGGGCCGCTCATGGCGTCTGCGATAATAGGGTCGATCCCGGTGGTGATCCTCTACGCGCTGTCCCTCGATTATTTCATTTCGGGCATGACCACCGGCGCAGTGAAGTAGCCAAGATTTCTCTCCCCCCTGCGACGGAGCTGACCTGGCCTTGGGGAGTGTCACGTTGATTTCGACAGTGGCGCGGGGGAAGACTCGGATCTTTCTTGAGGTGCGAGAGACCGTGTTGACCCTTGGGATGGTTCTTTGCGCGGGGATCCTGCTGGTGCCGAAAGAAGTAATGGGCGCCAGCGAGTTGCAGATCTGGACGCAGACCCATCCGCCCCGACTCCTGCAGACAGTACCGGTCGAAAAGGATGGGAATTTTACGCTGGCCTGGGAGCACTCCGTCGAGCATTTTCAGTGGCGCGAGGCATTCCAGGTCACGCCAGGCGGTCGGCTGCGCCTCCTGAGCAGCGCTACGCACGGATACGGCGCAGGGACGCCGGATCGTCAGCGGGAAGGCGATGGTTTCCGGATGGAGCAGGGCTGGCTGGTCTATGAGCCGGTTAGCCTGGAGCTGGACTCCCTGCCGATCAGCCTGAGCCCGCTCTCGCCCCACTGGCTGGAAAGCGGCGCTGTGCGCGTCTCGCTGCTGGAGATCGCCGGGGAACAGGCCATTCTCTTGCGGCCGAGGCGTGACGTGCCGGCCGATCGTCCGTAAATGGTGGAGGCCGTATGGCGAAGAGATTCAGACTGTTCACGCTGCTGGCCGGCGTTGCGGTCGTCTGCAGCACGATGGCGACAAGCGGCGCGGTGCAGTTCATCTCTATCGCTACCGGCGGCACTGGTGGGGCCTATTTCCCGATCGGTGCGGCGATGGCCGATATCTTCAACAAGAAACTGACGGGCTACAACGCCTCTGCGCAGACGACCGCCGCTTCCAAGGTGAATTGTATACAGGTCCAGGAAGGCAAGAGCGACCTCGCCCTGGTGCTCGGGGATACGCTGGCCTTTGCCTACAAGGGGGACTCCCTGGGGGGCTTCACCAAGCCGCTTACCAAGCTGCGGGTTGTGGCCGACCTCTACCCGAATATCATTCAGATCGTCGCCCGTAAGGACAGCGGTATCAGCAGCCTCGCCGACCTGAGAGGGAAAAAGGTCTCCGTGGGCGCGCCCGGGAGCGGGACGGAAATCAACGCCCGGCAGATCTTGGAGGCGGCCGGCATGAGCTACAAAGACTTCGGGCGGACCGACTATCTCAGCTTCGTCGAGTCGGTAGACCAGCTCAAGAACCGCGCCATCGACGCCACCCTGGTCAGCTCCGGGTTGCCCAACCCCAGCGTGCTGGATCTGGCCTTCAGCCAGGGGATCGCGGTGGTGCCGATTGAGGAGACCGTGGTAAAGACCCTCACGGCCACTCATCCCTTTTTCTCTCCGACGGCCATTCCCAAAGGGACGTACAAGAACCAGGATGCGCCGGTAAAGTCTGTCGCCATCCCTAACTTCCTCATTACCCGGGACGATCTGGATGAAAAAGTGGTCTATGAGCTGACCAGGGCGATCTTCGAGAACCTGGACCGCCTGGTGCTGGCCCACGTGGCGGCGAAGGAGATCCAACTGGCCACCGCCACCGTCGGTCTGCCGATACCGCTCCATCCTGGAGCGGAGCGGTTCTATCGGGAGAAGAAGGTCCTGAGATAACGCCCGCCATAGCCTTCCAGTAAGAACATCAGAGGCGAGTGCGAGCTCGCCTCTTTTCTTTCATCTCTCTTCGTCTCTTCTGCAGAGAGGGTGTATGGAAAGCCACGACGCCCCTAAGCATACGCAGAAGCCGCAAACGCCCGCAAAGGTTGACCCTGTCGATGTGGACACCACGCTCGCCAGGTACGACGCCGAGTTTCGGTTTCGGCCACTGGCAGGGATAAGCCGGCGGCTGGTTTTTGCCGTGGCGCTCTCCCTGGCGCTTTACCAGCTCTACACGGCCGGCTTCGGCCTTCTCAACGCGCATGTGCAGCGCGCCGTCCATCTGGCTTTCATCCTCGCGCTCACATTCCTGCTCTACCCGTTCCGCCAGCGGCCCGGCGTGGGGGAGCAGCGCGTCCCCTGGTGGGACCTGCTCCTGGCGGTGCTGGGGGCGTGTGGCGCCCTTTACATCCCGATCTTCTACCGCGATCTCGTGTTGCGGGCCGGCACCCCCAGCAACGTGGATCTGGCGATGGGGGCGCTGACCAGCCTGCTCATCCTGGAGGGCAGCCGGCGGGCCCTGGGCGCGGAGCTGTCGATCCTGGCCCTGGGGTTCCTGGCCTATGCCTACCTGGGACCGTGGTTGCCAAATGTCATCGCACACCGTGGCTATGGTGTCCTGGATATCCTTGACTATACGTACCTCACCACGGAGGGGATTTTCGGGATCGCCCTTGGAGTCAGCGCGACCTACATCTTCCTGTTCGTGTTATTCGGCGCCTTCCTGGAGCAGGCCGGCATGATCAGCCTGTTCTCAGATCTGGCCCTGTCCCTAGTGGGGCACACCAAAGGCGGCTCCGCCAAGGTCGGCATCATCAGTTCGGCGCTGTTCGGTATGCTCAACGGCAGCGCCATCGCCAACGTGGTCACCATCGGCTCCTTTACCATTCCGCTGATGAAGCGCACCGGCTTCACCCCTCAGTTTGCCGCGGCGGTCGAATCGACCGCCTCGATGGGGGGGCAGATCATGCCCCCGGTCATGGGGGCAGTGGCGTTCATTATGGCCGACACTCTCGGAGTGCCATATTTCACCATCGCCAAGGCGGCCACCATTCCCGCCATCCTCTACTTCCTGGCCGTTGGCGTTCAGGTGCACCAGGAGGCTGGCCGTCTGGGGCTCAAGGGACTGCCGCGCCAGGAGTTGCCAAGGTTCTGGGAAGTGTTGAGAGCGCGCGGCTATCTGCTGTTACCCCTGGGAGTCCTGACATACCTGCTGTTTTCGGGCTATACGCCGCTCTACGCCGGCTTCATCGGCATCTTGCTGACGGTGGCGATCATCCTGGTCAAAGCCATCTTCTCCGCTCAGGCGAGCCTGCCGGTTCGCATCCTGTCGTTGGGCGGGGCCCTAACCCTGTGCGTGTCCCTGAATGCCGCGAAGCCGGAGACGGCTTTGGTGCCGGTTGGGTGGCTGCTGATGTGGGCGGTGTGGAAGCCCGTCAGCCGCGCGCCGGTGCGGCAGATGCTGACCAGCCTGGAGCACGGAACGCGTAGCGCCCTCGGCGTGGCCATGGCCTGTGCGGTGATTGGTTTTGTCATCGGCGTGGCCACGCAGACGGGTATGGGGGCCAAACTGGCCTCGGCCATCGTGTCGCTGGCAGGGGGGAATCTCTTCCTCGCGCTGTTCTTCACCATGATCGCCTCCATCGTCCTGGGGACCGGGCTGCCGACCATCCCGACCTATGTGGTCACGGCCGCTATGGCAGCGCCGGCCTTGGCGCAGATGGGCGTCCCTCCATTGGTGTCTCATATGTTTGTTTTCTACTTCGGACTCTTTGCCGATCTGACGCCGCCGGTGGCCCTGGCAGCCTTGGCGGGCGCGGGCATCGCCCAGGCCGACCCGAGCAAGACCGCCTGGACTGCATGCAAGTTGGCGATTTCAGGCTTTGTGGTCCCCTACCTGTTCGTCTACGAGCGGGGGTTGCTGATGGAGGGAAGCTGGCTGCAGATCGCCCTCTCTAGCCTGACGGCTTTTATCGGCGTCACGCTGTTAGGCGCGGCGATCATGGGCTACCTGGTGGCCCCGGCCCGCTGGTGGGAGCGCGGCGTGCTGTTGGCCGGCGCCTTGGCGATGATCTTCCCCTGGGGCTACGGCGACGCCGCCGGTGTGGTTTGTGGGGTGTTCATAACGGCGGTGCAGTGGTCGCGCCGCAATGCCTCCGTTGCGAAGCCTTCGGTGGGGGGCTGAGCACAACAGATGCCGGAGCTCGCAAGGTCGGTTTCAAGCTCCGGCTTTGGTGACGTTTTTCTTGACAGAGGGAGAAAGCAAGCTAGACTGAGGCTAAGATTGGGAGGCACGGAGCACATTGGTGGCGTTCCGGGGCATCCCACCCCTCGATCGGTGTTTCATCACGTCGGCGAAACCAAATCGGATCGATTCCACGCGGTGCGAGGACTCCTGGGCAATCCAACCAACCATCACATCCCTTTGTCGGAATAGGAGGGAAGGAGATTCACGTGGGTGCGAAGGTAGCTTCAGGAATGTCGAGTATGGGACGAGTCCGTTTTGCGCCGGTGGAAGGGGCTGCGGAGCTGTTTACCCCGGCGTTCATGGAGTATCTGTTGCGTCTGCACGATCGATTCACGCCTCGGATCTATCTGCTGCGTGCTCGACGCGCTCAGGTGCTCAAGAGGACTCATGAGCAGGGGATCCTGCCGACGCACCTTCCCCTCAGTGACATCAACACGGGGAACTGGGGGGTTCCTCCGGTGCCCGAAGACTTGCTCAAGCCGGGGATCGAGATATCGGGCCCGGCCTCGATCACGGCCATGTTCATCAATGCGCTCAATCCGGGGCCGGAGGGTACCAGAGCCGAGGGCGATCTGGACGATGATGAAGATTCCGCCGGGCATCGGTTTATCGATACGGTAAGAGCCACCAAGAACCGCCTGGCTGCCGTCAATCGTACGCTCACCTTCTCCGATCCGCAGAAGGGCAAGGAGTACAGGATCGCCGAGGGCGAACTCCCCTTCTTCATGCACAGGGAGCGTGGCCTCCATCTGGATGAGCCTGAGGTCACCGTCGATGGAGCGCCTATCCCCGCCAGCATCCTCGGCACCGCTCTGACCTTCTTCTACGCCGGTCGGGCGCAGGCCGAACGCGGCCAGGGGATTTACTTCTACCTCCCGAAGCTGGAATCGGCCGAAGAGGCGGCCTTCTGGCGAGACTTCTTTGACGCCAGCCGCGATCACCTGGATTTCCTCGGCAACGCCGTCATCAGTGCCATTCACCTGATCGAATCGCTGCCCGCGGCGTATGAGATGGAAGAGATGCTGTATGCCCTGGGGCCCTACGCGGGCGGGCTGAACGCCGCGCGCTGGGATTTCCAGGCCAGCATCTATGAGTTCGTGATGGCGGACCCCAAATCCGTGTGGCCGGATCGGTTCGGCATCGACATCAAGACGACCCCATTTCTGGCAAATATCTTCAGGCGCCTGGTGGCGATCTGCCTGAAGAGGGGGGCCGTCCCCATCGGCGGCATGGCCACGCCGTTGCCCAGTAATAATCCTGAGGTCAATCGGGTGGCGGCGGAGGCCATCAGGGCGGATAAGGTCTGGGAGGCCCGGCAAGGGTTCATCAGGGGCTGGGTCGCTCATATCTTTCATATGAAACCGGCCGCAGATCCCTTCAAGGAACTGCTTGCCTCCGGCTGGAAGCCGACGCCAGAGATGGCCAACCCGGACAATTATCCCATCGAGATCAGAGTCCCCGATGGCCCGATCACCGTCGAGGGGACACGCCGAAACGCCAGAATGCTGATCGAATATCTTGAGGGGTGGTTGAATGGCAGGGGCGCCAAAGGGATCGACAGCCTGGCCGGCAAACCGGGCATCCATCCCGCGTTGATGGAAGATCTGGCGACAGGTCGCATTTCGGTGGCCCAAATCGCACAGAGGACCCGGCACCATGCCAGGGATACGCACACCCCGTCTCTCGTGCACGATTTCCCTCTGGTGAAGAAGCTGCTGCAGGAAGAGGGGCGGGACATTCTGGCGCAGCTACAGGCGACAGTAAAGAAGGGTGACCCGAACAGTGAGTCGGCGTACGCGAAGGCCGAGGAGCGGTACCACAAGGCGGTGAAAATCGCGATGCGGTGGATCAAAAACTACACGGAGCTTAATTTCAGGGCCTTGGGCTCGTACACGAGAGCCGACCTCGAAGCCATCGCCTCGGCTCCGGACGCCTTTTAGCTGCTCTGAGCGAATAAGCAGCCCGCCGTTGAGGCGTGTACAATGGGATGGCTGAAAGGCAGGATCTGTTTACTTCCGATGCAGGAGAAGGTCCGCGCGGGACCTGAAAACTGAGCAAAGAAGTGTCGCGCATCCAGCGCGCAAAGGCTTCGTTGCGCCATGCATCCACTGGCACAATTTTCCAAGCAAAAGTACGTGAATCTTGAGACATACAGGAAAAGCGGACTGGCGGTTCGGACTCCCCTCTGGTTTGTCGAGGACCAGGGTGTGCTGTATATGCGCACGCCGGCCCAGAGCGCCAAGGTCAAGCGTATCCGCAATAACCCCCACGTGCGCGTCGTCCCCTCCGATGTGCGAGGAAATCTCCTTGGTTCCTGGCAGGACGGCGAAGCCCGCCTGATAGACGCAGATGAGGCAGAATGGGTCAATCAGCTCATCAAGCGCAAATACGGCTTGTTAAAAAGGTTGATCGACCTCCGGTCCAAACTCAAGCGGACGGAGGCTGTGGTGATCGCAGTTCGCATTTAACAGGTGCCCTGCCTTCGATATCCCCCCATTGGATCGACGGATTTTCCCTCAGCATTTCCGCTGGCACCGTCGCATATCCGCCGACACATGGAAGGCGCGAAATCCGGACCTAAAGCTGATTGGAGGAGGAAGAATGGATCAGGTTAGGAATCAGATGCCGGCTGCGATCCTCGCGAGCCTCATTGGCGCCCTTTTGCTAAGCGGCTGCGCAGCCGTCCAGGACGTAAAAGTCGTCAATACGCCAACCGCGCCCGTCCCGGTGCGCGACGTCGACCATCGGGCCCGGACACCGTTCATCGCCAAGGAGTTCTTCACCCTTGACGACCTTTCATTTAATGGCGGGAAAGGTTTTACGGTGCCGGCTGGCAAACGGCTGGTGATCGAATCCATTTCCGTCCACGCTATCTCCAGGACTGGGCAGACCCTGGAGACTCGCATCCAGCCCCCAATCGGCTCCGACTTCATCGACTTTTACCTGTCGATGACCCCTATATCGTTCGGCCCGTCGGGGCTCGTCTGGACGGGCACTCATGCCGTGAAGCTCTACGCGGACCCCGGAAAGCAAGTCGCGCTGATTATCAATCGCGACACACCGAACGGACCCGCGCAGATCGAGTGGACCATCTCGGGCTATCTCGTTGACGTGCCATAAGCATCGGACCTTGACGAGTCCACCCTCTGCTGCAATACTGCTTGATAGGAACGGTATTCAAGTGAGCAAGGATGGTCGCTTTGCCAGTACTAACACACGTTATCACAACTGATTGTAACCGCGCGATGCGTCTACGGGAGCCGGGATCGATCCTGCTCATCTCCTGCTATGAGCTCGGCCACCAGCCCCTTGGCGTCGCGTCTCCGCTCGGGTTCCTCGAGCGTGCAGGGTACGCGCCTGACGCGCTCGACATCTCCGTCGAGAGCTTCGATGTAAGGAGAGTGGCGCGGGCCAGCTTTGTGGGGGTCTCGGTCCCGATGCACACGGCGCTGCGGCTGGGGATCCGGGTGGCCGAGCAGGTCCGTCAGGTCAATCCGACCTGCCAAATCTGCCTCTACGGGCTCTACGCCTCGCTGAACGCCGACTACCTGCTCGACCATATCGCGGATTCGGTGATCGGGGGCGAGTTCGAGACGCCGCTGGTCAGTCTTGTCCAAGCATTGGAGGCAGGTCGTTCTTCCGCTGTCGAAGGTGTGTGGAGGCGGGGCCAGCCCTCAGCACCGTTCCTCAAGCGGCTACCCTTCCCGATTCCGAGCCGGGGCCGGCTGCCGGCTCTGGAGGAGTACGCCCACCTCGAGCGTAATGGCAGCCGGGCGCTGGCGGGATACGTCGAGGCAAGTCGGGGCTGCCTCCATATGTGCCTCCACTGTCCCATCCCGCCTGTCTATGGAGGCCGATTCTTCGTGGTCCCCCAGGAGATCGTCCTCGAGGACATCCGGCGTCTGGTCCGGTCTGGCGCAACCCACATCACGTTTGGCGACCCCGACTTCCTGAATGGGCCCGGCCATTCCCTCAACGTCGTCCGCTCTATGCACCGGGAGTTTCCGGAACTGACCTTCGATTTCACCGCCAAGGTCGAGCATATCCTGAAGCGCCGGGCGCTCTTCCCCGAACTCGGGGCGCTCGGCTGCGTGTTCATGGTCAGCGCGGTGGAGTCGCTCAGCGACACGGTGCTGGCCAACCTGGAAAAGGGCCACACCAGGGCCGACGTGTTCGAGGCGATTCGAATCGTCCGGGACGCCGGCTTTGCCCTACGGCCCACATGGGTCCCCTTTACCCCGTGGACGACCATTGAAGAGTACCTGGACATCCTCGATTTCGTCCAGACGGAGGATCTCGTCGATCATGTGGACCCGGTGCAGTTTGCGATCCGGCTGCTGGTCCCCCCCGGTTCCGCGCTGCTTGAACAAGTCGCAATCCGGCCGTTTCTGGGAGCGTTGGATCAGGCGTCATTCATGTATCGCTGGACCCACCCGGACACGCGAATGGATGAGCTACACAAGGTTGTCAGCGGACTCGTGGAGGAGGCCGTCAGAGCTGCCGAGGACCCACGAGTCACGTTTCAAAGAATTCGGGAGGTCGCCTATACCGTGGCAGGGAGACAACAGGTCCCGGCGGTCTCGCTCTCTCCGGTAGGTGAGGGGAACCGTCCGCCCCGACTCACCGAATCCTGGTTTTGCTGAGCGGAACCCACCGAGGGCCAGTTCGGCCCTCTCAAACCCACATACATGCAGGAGTCTAGTGTCCAGGAGGATATTCCATGAGCTTTCAGGAACTCCTCGCCCTTAGCCTTGCTCCGGTCGCCATCGCGTTCCGCCCGGTAGCACCGCCCGGTGTCCCCCATGTGGGAGCCGCCGGCCCGGCAGGGTGCAGCTATTGGAAATTGGCTGCCGAGGGGAAGGTCTTCTACACTGAGGCAGCAGATCACTACAACTGCCCGATCGGGGCGTACACGCACGGCGTGGACCTGCCAGTCGGGAAAGCCAAAGAGATGGAAGGTCTTGTGAAGGCCATGATCCAGCTCGAGTATTTGAAGATGGAAGAGGTTCCCAGCATCCCGCGTCGGACGGGACCGTTCGGCGTGGCGATGTACGGGCCGTTTCCCGGGGCGCCTTTCGACCCGGATGTGGTCCTGGTGCGAGGCCGAGCCAAGCAGGTGATGCTCGTGGTCGAGGCCGCCCGCTTGGCTGGGATCGGTCCTGAGGTGGCAGTGAGACCGCGCCCAACCTGCGCGATGTTACCAGAGACGATGCAGGCAGATCGAGCCACTATCAGCTTCGGCTGCATCGGCAACCGAGTCTATACGGGACTCGGCGACGACGAACTCTACGTTGCCATCCCCGGCCTCAAGGTCTCCGAAGTGATGAGCAAGCTCGCCATTGTCGTCAGGGCCAACCGCGAGCTGGAGGGATACCATCGGGCACGCCAGTCGGGCAGCTAGTGCCGTTCCAACTTGTTCGGACAAATGGCAAAACTATGCGACGAGCGGTTCAGAGGCCTGCTGGTCATTGTGTCGTTAAGCAGATGAGGTTGGAACGGCACTAGATAGAGGCCAAGATGTCGCGACTCCTCTTGCTCATTCCTACCACCACCTACCGCACCGAAGCCTTCATGGAAGCCGCGCATCGGCTTGGGGTCGATGTCGTGGTAGCATCGGATCGCCGGAATGTACTTCAAGACAAAGTTCCGGATGGCCTGCTGACGATCGACTTCATGAAGCCCGACGTGGCCGCCCTCGAGGTTGCCGAGTTTGCTCGTCCTCATCCCATCGATGGTGTCGTGCCTGTGGACGATCTGACGACCGTGGCCGGCGCGGCGATCGCCGAGGCGCTGGGGCTTCCATCTAACTCTGTCGAGTCCGCAAAGGCCGCCCTGAACAAGTCCGTCATGCGAAAGCTCCTGACCCAGGCTGGCGTCCCTAGCCCGCGCTACTGGCTCTTCTCGCTTGACGACGACCCGGCGCTTGTGGCTGACACGGTGCCATACCCCGTGGTCCTCAAGCCAACGATCCTCGCAGGCAGCCGGGGGGTAATCCGCGCCGATGATCCCGCGCAGTTCGTGAACGCCTTCCGCCGGATCGGGACCATCCTGCGAACTCCGGAGGTTGTCGCCATGGGCGAGGGGGCCCGTCAAATTCTTGTGGAGGAGTTCGTTCCGGGAACGGAAGTAGCGCTGGAAGGGCTCCTCGTCAAGGGGGACCTGCAGGTGCTGGCTCTCTTCGACAAGCCGGATCCTCTGGATGGGCCGTTCTTCGAGGAGACGATCTATGTCACACCCTCCCGTCTGCCCGCGACGACCCAGGCAGCGATCGCGGACTGCACGGCAGCCGCAGCACAAGCCCTTGGGCTCCGGGAGGGGCCGGTGCACGCCGAGCTACGGGTCAACGAGCACGGGCCTTGGATCGTCGAGGTGGCCGCCCGTTCCATCGGCGGGCTTTGCTCCCGGACGCTCCGCTTCGGCACGGGCATGTCGCTGGAAGAGCTGATCATCCGCCATGCCCTGGGAGTGGAAATCGTCTCCATGCAGCGCGACCGCAAGCCCGCGGGCGTCATGATGATCCCGATCCCGCAATCGGGGATCCTTCAGGAGGTGCGGGGGCGTGAGGAGGCCGAGCGGGTCCCGGGGATCGAGGAGATCAAGATCACCATCCCGATTGGGCAAGAGGTCGTCCCCCTGCCGGAGGGGATGAAGTACCTGGGGTTCATCTTCGCTCGAGACGAGACCCCGGAGCGCGTCGAGGCGGCGCTGCGTGCAGCACACCGGCGACTCACGTTCATCATCACCCCACTCCCTGAGGCCCTCTGAAGGTCTTGACAAGCCCCCGAGCGCGAGTTCAGGTTGACAGCCCCTGCCTTAAAGCCTACGATGGAAGTAGCAGTGAGCCTTCGATCTTGAATGGAGAAAAGCGATCGCATGCTGGTTGTGTATCGGATCCAGGCGTATTGCTCTCTGTGAAAACGTTGGAATTGAAATGACGGGGCGAACGAGCCCCAGCAGGAGGAAAAATGCTTAACGTCACTGATTCGGCAAAAAAGAGAATCCTTGGGCTCTTGGAGGCCGAGGGTCAGCAGGGTCTAGGACTGCGCGTGGCGGTTACAGGGGGCGGCCCCGGCAGCCTCCAGTACCAGCTCGGGTTCGAGGGAGAGGAAGACAAAGGGGCCGAGGACAGTGTGATCGACGCTGGCGGTTTCAAGGTGTTCGTCGATCCCGAGAGCGCGCTCAAGCTGCAGGGCGCGACTATAGACTTTGTTGAGGGTATCACCGAAAGCGGTTTTAAGATCGACAACCCGAATGCTGGGTGGACCGACCCCAAGGCGGCAGCCGTTCAGCAGGTGCTCGACACCCAGGTCAATCCTGGCGTGGCCATGCATGGCGGTCACGTGACGCTCCTCGACGTGAAGGACGACATCGCCTACATCGCCCTCGGCGGCGGCTGCCAGGGATGCGGGATGGCTGACGTGACCCTGAAACAGGGGATCGAGGTGATGATCAAGGAAGCGGTCCCCGAGATCCGCCAGATCATCGACTCCACCGACCATGCCGGGGGCAGCAATCCGTACTACCAGCCCTCCAAGGGAGGCGGCCACTCCCCCTTCGCGTAACGCGCGGTGGAGCTCCTGGACACCCCCCCCGGTCCTGAGTGGAACGATAAAGGGGGGTTGCAGGAACGGGTCCGAGGTTCAGCCCGCACTGGCAGTGCTTTCCGGAGTGTGCTCCGCCAACCCACCACTAAGTTACGCCTGAACGTCCAATAACCCTCAAATGTCTCTACAATCGCGTTCGTCCTGAGCCTGTTGAAGGATGAACGCTACGGATTTCAGGATCCTTGGCGTGCCGAAGAATCAATCCGGATGTTCGAGTGACCTTGCGGAAGGGGAAATCCCTGTCCGGCGATTCTGAGTTACTAGCCTATGCGGGCGGCGCGAAGCATCTCGATGAAGACGGCGCGGCACTCCTCAGCCGTGGTGACTTCGCGAGGGAAAGGGATGCGGGCACCATGCAGGCGCGGGCCGCTTGTGATCCGAAGCTTGAACCCGAGGCGGCCCACCGAGATCATAGATGCCTCGTCGGCCGGAGCACCGGCCAAAATCTTTAACCCCAGTAAGGAAGGCTACTTGCCCATCCTCAACTTCCAGATTCCTCGAGGAGCCTTTTCAGATCATCCCGCCAATCTCGATCCTCGTACTCACCCTCGTCCAGGACCTGAAAGCGGAATGTCTGGTCTTTGAAATCCTCCCCGAGCTTTTGCCAAGAAATCTTGCGACCGATTTTCCCGAAATACTCTGCAACAGATCGCTTATAGGTTGTATCCTCGTTCCCCTTGAGATGCTTGCCCTTGCTCTCCACAACTACCACTGAGGCAACTGGACTCTTGCCCCGACCTTGTTGGACGACGAAATCCGGATAGACTTTGTTCCGCTTATACCCCTGAATCGAGAAGTGCTGAGGGCCGACAAGATTGCGATACCACCACAGGACCTCAGGGCGATTGTCGAGGTAGAGCGCCACGGACTTCTCGTACTCGTTGAAGTCGTCCGGCACATAGTCAAACAGCGAGCGCTGCACCGGCTCGTTGTTGTCATGGACTAACCTGCGAGTCGCATGGATCGGCACCTTTTGCGGAATCTCAAACCGCCCTTCTATGCACTCGAGATAGAAGCAGAGCCGTTTGTTCGTAAAGTGGTCCTCGAACGCCGCCTGCGTCTGGCGATCCGTTTCGCGTTCGACTAGCCCGACGATCTTGTCACGAACCAGGAACTTGACCAACCCAAGACGGCCGGGGAGACTCGGGTTGACCTCGACCAGACGCTCCATTACGCGACCTACCACGTCACGAAGCTGTTTGTGGCTGAAGTAATCAAAGGGCAGGCTGGCCACGAGCCACGCCTTCACCTGATCGTCCGTCTCCAGCACAGCCACTTCGCGTTCCTCTACACGCTCAAGGTTGCTCTGTTCAAGCGTCAGTCTGTAGAGGGAATCCCTCGCCGCCGCGAGCTCCTGCGACATATTCCAGTCCACGCGGCTGTAATCAAACCGCGCGATGTCCACTTGGCTGATTAGATGTCGGAAATAATCCAGGACGTCATATTCACTCCCCCGCTTGACGCAGAATCGAGGAAGGTAGATTTTCCCCTGGAAGGGTTTCCGATAGTACCGCAGAAACTCAGGACGTATGGACGCCTCGCGCCTTTCGTCTAGCTTGCTGTCAGCCTCGCTGCGGTCCACCACGCTGGCCGCCTCTCCTTCGTAACCTTCTTGTTCCAGCGCCTTCTTCACCTCGCGTGTGATGTCCGCCGCCTTGCGGCGCAAACAGAACACATAGCTTTCATTCAGCTCGTCAAATCGCGTCCTCTCCACGTAAGGCTGGCGCAGCACCCGCCCCACAAGCTGGGTCATACTCTGTTGACTTCCCGTATTGGTGAGGGAAACGAGGATGTAGGCAAACGGGCAGTCCCACCCCTCCTGCAAGGCGGCCTTGGTGATGATCCACTCCACGGGGCAGCCTTCGGCTAAGAGGTCAATTCCCTCGATGTCATCCTTCTCGGAGGTTTTAATTTTGACGGCCGATTCGTGGATACTCAGCCGCTGCATTAGATGTTCCTTAACGTCCTCGCTGTGAACAAACCCGGCATCCCGTTGGTCTCTGCCTGTCCGCTCGACCTGGACCAGTACGATAGGGCGAATGCTCTTCCCGTTCGCCTTGAAATGGTCTGCTGCCAGTCTTGACAGCTCCTCACGCTTGTCTCTTGCCTGGGTGAGACAATCTTTCCAGGATTTCTGGTTGGAGTTGGCGATGTTGATAGGGAGCTTGATCATCTCCTCTTCGAGAAGTTCCTTTCCAGAAACCCGCACCAAGACGTTGGCTTCTTTCGGCGGGGTGGCCGAAAGTTCGATCACAATGGAAGCGTTAAACCCCTCGATGGTCTGTCGAGCCAGGGCACTGGTCGCCTTGTGCCCCTCATCCAGGATCACCGCGGGCTCGCACAGCCGGACCAAATTGCCGAGCGAGGTTTTGACGAGGTATTCGCCCCGCGCCTCGTTTTCGGCCAGCATATCCAGGTTTGGGATCCGGGCCTTAAGTGTTTTGTGTTGCTCCGGCTCGTTCTCAGGAGGGAAGTGCTGGACGATATTGCCGCCGCTGTCACGGAAGAACTTGAGTTGTTCCCTGGTCTCGCGATTAGTGCTCGCGAGCTTCAACAGCAATATGTTCAGGTTGCTGCGCAATTGGCCGGGCGTCAGTCGAGCAATCTCGTGCTTCTCCCAGACCTCGATGCGGCGAGAAAGGGCGAATTCCAGCGATTCTCGGTAGAAGTGCCTGCGATCACGTAGCGCCTTGAGCGTGTCCTTGTAGATCTGGTCGCTGGGGACCACCCAGAGCACCAGCCCTGTTCCATTGCGGTTCTTGAGAATCGTCTGATGAACCAGACCGAGAATCTGGGTGGCTAGCAAGGTCTTTCCGCCGCCAGTGGGTACTTTGATGCAGAAGATTGGCAGGTCCTTAGCAAGACCGTTTCGGCGCGGGTGATACTGTCCCGGAAGAGATAGTTGTTTCCTGGCCTCGTCCCAGGCCTCCAATGCCGCATACCTCTTGTTTCCCGCCGTTTGCTGCGCGGCGAGGGTTCCCAAGAAGATTTTCACCTCCTGGACAACGCGTCCCTGATACCGCTTGAGTTGCATCGGGCCTCGCTATTCAGGACTCGAATTCCGCGCGAGAAAGACCGCTCTGCCGGATGATCGACAGGAGGGTGCCCATTTTCAACTCAGGATGATCAGGCACCGGGACGGTCACGGTTCCTGTCTGTGTCCGACGCTGCATGACGACATGACTTCCTCGCCTTCTCACTTCAATGAATCCGTGTTCCTCGAGAATGTGGCAAACTTCCCGCCCCGACAGGACCCGAAGCCTAGCCATGCGCCGCTTCGAATCTTGTTACAAATACCTCGCTGTGCAGTCGCTGTTTGATTTCTTCGGGATCCGCACACTCCAGGAATAATTCCACCGCTTCCTTGAGATTGGCGGTTGCCTCTTCCACTGTTGCTCCTTGACTGGCCACATCAAGCTCTGGGCACAGAGCTACGTAGAGATCGCCTTCCTTTTCCAAAATTCCGGTATAGCTCCTCTTCGGCATACGTGTGTCTCCTTGTTACTTCAAATTGAACGGCACAAGCATCGGTCGGACCGTCCGATTTGTGTCCATCTCATACTTCGCCAGATCGTCGCGGTGGACCCAGATCTTCTCGCAGTATATCACCAGGCTCCGGCTCTTCTCCGTCTTTCCTAGCGATTTGAGCCACTCTAGATCTAACGCCCGATCCTTCTTCTTGTTTGGCGTATAGAGTAGGTAGTAGCTGGTTCCCGCATGCTCGCCGATCTTGCCGGTCTTCTCATTCATCCCCTTACGGTCGAAATCTCGGCTCGTCTCAGTATAGAAGATGTACTTGGCCAATTCGTCGTATGCGGGCAATTTCGCACCCAGGTTACGATACTCGCCGAACAACGGCGGGCCGACTCGGGCATAGGTAAATGACCCGGCTAGGCCTTCAACCTTCTCCTTCTTCTCTCCGACATTGCCGCCGCGCTTCGTAAAGGTGTATCCCTGAATCACCCGTCTGACTCGCTCCGCCGTGATCCTCTGGCAGATATTGAACTTCTCCTTCTCATTGTCCTTGGTGTCATAAGGCATCTGAACGAGGATGAACCTCCGATTCCCGCCATCTTCTTTGTTAAGGGCAAGCACTGCATGGGCGGCTGTGCCAGACCCAGCGAAGGAGTCGAGGATGACATCCTCCGCCTCCGTTGATAGTTGGACAACCCGCTTGATTAAAGCTACGGGCTTTGGTGTTGTAAAGATTTCCTCTGCATTCAGGATTTCCACGTACTCCTTCTTGGCGTCCTGTGTATGCCCAACCTCATCGTATCCCCAGATCGTCTGGGGCACGATTCCCTGCTTAACCTCCGACAGGAAACGCTTGATCGCCGGCACATTGTTGCCATCCTTACCCCACGAAATCCGGCCATCTCGGTCCAAAGCCTTCAGCCTTTCCTCTGAATAACGCCAATAGGCACCAGCGGGCGGGCCGGGGATCACTCGCCCGCCCGGACATTTGATCGTATAACGCCCCTTGCTGTAAGGATTCCTAGCATCCAAGCCGCTTGGCTTCCAGGGACCACGATGGTCGTTATCTGGATTGTCATACCGTTCATTTTGCTCCTCTGTGCGCGGAAGGAGTTTCCGATCCCATTCTTGACGGCTTCTGGCATACGCAACCAGGTAGTCGTGGTTCTCTGAGAAGAATTTGGCGGAGCTCTTCGGCGAGTATATCTTCTGCCAAATAATAGTGGCGATGAAATTATTCTCTCCAAAAATCTCATCCATCATCATGCGGAGGTGTTGGACCTCGTTGTCGTCGATGCTAATGAAGATGGCTCCATCGTCGCGAAGGAACTCCTTCAGGAGTTGTAGGCGAGGGTACATCATGCAACACCACTTGTCATGGCGGGTGGCGTCCTCGCCTTCCTTTCCGACGGTCTCGCCGATCCACTCTTTGAATTGTGGCTGGGTAAGATTGTCGTTGTAGATCCACCCTTCGTTTCCGGTGTTGTAGGGGGGATCGATATACATGCACTTGATCTGGCCGGCATGGGTAGGGAGAAGGGCTTTCAGGGCCAAGAGGTTGTCCCCTTCGATGATCAGGTTGCGGTCCAGGCGCGGCTTCTCTCCTTTCCCAATCACCGACAGCTTCTCATCAAAATCGAGTGTGTGGTGCGGAATGGTGTGGTGATAGCACTCGATGGCGGTCTTCCCTTTGAATTGTAACACCGGCATCCTTCTAATCCTCCTACCGAGTGGCGACCATTTCAAAGCGCCCAGCACAAAGTCGATGCCTAGCCTGCTTTGTTGAGGCTTCGGCCCATACGAGTAAGATACGTCAGAAACTCACGGCCTCTGACGGTGATAGGCCGCTGTCCGTGCTCCCGAGGAATACCCTCAGGATTGGTTGATAGCTTGCTTTCATGCACCTGTCAAGGAGGAAGTCGCAAGGCAGGATCGGATACGCACTTAACGGGAAACACGCTGGCGGGCGGCGCGCAGCATTTCGATGAAGACGGCGCGGCAATCTTCAGCAGTGGTGACTTCGCGAGGGAAAGGGATGCGGGCGCCATGCAGGCGCGGGCCGCTTGTGATCCGGAGCTTGAACCCGAGACGGTCCACCGAGGTCATGATCGCCTGGTCGGCCTCCGCGCCAGTCAGGACCCGGGCCAGGGTGATCAGGGCGTCGGCATGGTCTCGGTTCATGTGCTCAATGATCCCGGCCGCCGCGTCGGCTAGAGGGTCCGGGCGAGCCGCCAGATATTGTTCCGCCGACACCCAGTCCATCGCAGCGAAGCCGCCGACGAAATAGAGGTCGGCCACCTCCAGCCGATAGAAGCCGAAGTCCTCGAAGTCCACCCAATAGGCGGCATTCGCGTGACGCGCGAGATATGCCTTTCGTGCCTCCGCAGGTTCTCCGCCTGATAAGAGCCTCGCTTCTCCCATCAGCGTCACGCGTCCGGCCGCAAGTGGGTCACCTGACCAGTCTGGTTGGGTCACGAAGAGGCTCGTGCGGCGATCGGCCTGGAGGTTCTGCGTGTGCATCGCCATGGTGCTGATCAGGAAGAGCGGGCGGCCCCGGTCATCCAGCGCATACGGCATGACGGAGCCGAACGGGTGCCCGGGATGCTGGCGCGACAGGGTGGAGAGTGTCCCCACCCGCCCCAGATAGACGAGGGTCCGGGCGCGCTCGGCATATGTGGGTTCGGGGACCGGCGGCTCGTCCGATGGGCCTGAAGGATACGCGTGGCGGCTCATTTCGTGATGCTCCTACCTGTGACTTTGTCAAGGAAGCCGAGCAGGACCTTGTTAAATTCCTCCGGCTGCTCCAGGTTGGAGAGGTGCGAGGCCGAGCGCAGGATGGCTAGCTCAGCCGTCGGCAGAGCGGCGTGAATCGTGCGAGCCATCGCGACAGGCGTGCCCGGATCCTCCTCGCCCACGATCACCAGCGCCGGGCACCGGACCTCGCAGAGGCGTTCGGTAGTATTGATCCTCGGGATGGCGTGGCAGCAGCCGATATACCCCTTGGACGGTGTGTTGCGAAGCATGGCGCGCACCTGGTCCATGACATCCTGGCGCTGCTTTCGGAATGGTGGGGTGAACCACTTCAGGAGCGTGGGCTCGACCATCGGCTCCATCCCTCTTGCTACCACAGTGAGGATCCGCTCCTCCCAGGCTGACCTTATGTCAGGCGGGTAGCGGCTTGTCGTATCGCATAGGACCAGGCTCCGGAGTATCTGGGGGTGCTTGAGCGCGAAGACCTGGCCGATCATTCCGCCCATCGAAATTCCTACGAAGTGGGTCTCTGTAATGCCGACGCCGGTGAGGAGCCCGTGCAGGTCGTCCGCCATCTGCTCGAGAGTGTAGGGACCTGACGGGGCGCTGGTCTGGCCATGGCCCCGCGTGTCGTACCTGAGGACGCGGTAGCGAGTGCTGAGCGCCAGGGCCTGCTCATCCCACATGGACAGGTTGCATCCGAGGGAATGGCTCATGGTTACCACAGGGCCCTCTCCCTCGATGGTGTAGTGGATCTCGATGCCGTTAGCCGTGAGCTTCATCAGGCGAGGTTTGGTCAAGAAGTGGGGAAACAAGATCAGCACGGGGATCCCGAACGGTCTGGACGATCATGCTATCGCGCCTTAATCAAGGAAGGCCCGACCGACAGTGAGCCCGACCAAGGCGACGATCAGCCCCATGGCGAGGCCAACAGCGAGCAGCATTATTCTCCTTCCCTTTCTCAAAGGGAATCCCTACTCCCTTGTCTAGTTGTGCGAATGGACGGGCAGCCCATCATGGGCGTGGACGTCTACCCGATGGTACGCTTCCCCGAGTTGCGTGGTCGGGTCTACGTGTATTGTGACGGCCGACACGTGGGGGACGTGGTGCAAGATCTGGTGTCGGACTTCTTTCGCCACTTCGTGACCCCCAGTCACGCTGAGGTCCGGGTTGACTGCCACGTTCAGTTCGAGAGCGAGGCGATGGCCGATCCAGCGAGCGCGGATCTCGGCCACATCATGCACTCCCGGGACGTGCTTCGCGGCATGCTCGACCGCATCCAGCACCTGGGGGTCCACGCCATCGAGCATCCGGGTGAAGACAGCGCCGGCGGATTGCCAGACGAGGTGAAGGATCGCCATCGTAATGAGTAGCCCGATCACCGGGTCCGCTTGTGGATACCCGAGCCAGGCGCCGGCCACGCCGCCCAGCACGGCCAGGCTGGTCAGGCCGTCGGCTCGCGCGTGGTAACCATCTACCACCAGGGCGGCGCTACCAATGTCGCGGCCGACCCGAATCCGAAAGAGCGCCACCGCCTCGTTGCCCAAAAAGCCCAGCACGGACGCGCCGGCAACCGCCCAGAGGTGCCCCATCGGCTCGGGGCGAAGGAGGCGCACCACTGACTCATAGCCGGCGACCAACGCTGTGGCCAAGATGGTCAGCACGATGAGCACGCCGGCCAGATCCTCCACGCGCCCATACCCGTAGGGGAAGCGGCGGCTCGGCTTCAGCCGAGCGAAGGCAAAGGCGATCCCGAGGGGGATGGCGGTGGCCGCGTCGGCAAAGTTATGAATGGTGTCGGCCAACAGCGCGACGCTCCCCGAGATCGCCACGACGCCCACCTGGAGCAGCGCGGTCGCGAGCAGGCCGAAGAACGACCACTTCAGGGCCCACATTCCACGAGCCGTGCTCGCAATGGCCGGATCGATGATCCCGTGGCGGTGGTCGTGCGGATGATCGTGCTTGTGTCCAGGCGCGCCGGACGGCTGATGGTGGTCCGCGTTGGAGTTCATCGACATGAGTGTCACTCCTCCTCGGCCCGAGTCTCTAGGAGTCGCCTGCGCAGACCGTTGCACGACTCGGATCGGCGAGACCGAGAAGAGTCTTGGTGCAGCGACCAGCACTGCCATGCCTGCCCCTCGGCACGAGGGGCAGGCATGGGGTCAGCCCAGGCGCCGCGGCTGACCGTGGCCCTTGCGATAGTCGACCGAGGCATCGATGCTCTCGCGGCGCTCATAGCGTTTCCGCCCCAACAGCGCCTCGACTTCCTCCTTCAACACCCGTTGCAACAGCGCTTGGACCCCATGCCGCGCAAATGCCTCCAGGTGCTCACATGCCGGGCTCGACTCCGCGACCGACTCGGTACTCTACTCCTTCAAGGGCGGTGTCTCCTTTCTCGAGCGCTCCCACGCCCGCGGTTCGTGGCCGAACCGAAAGATGCACCGCCTTCACTCGTTTACACACCCTTTGAGCCTACCTCCATCAGGCCTTCTATGGCAAGACTCTTCGGGATCGGTATCCGTAGTATACGTATTGTTGCCAAAAAGCGCCACAGGTAAAGATGCTCTCCCGCCTCTCCAGCATTTTCATTTTCACCTTCGGCTGTTCCCTTTCCAAGTATTTGTACTTGACTTGGAATGCAACAAATAATAGAGTTTGTTGTAACAGACATTACACGCAACAAGGCGTTGGAGCCGATGAAACAAGTAGCCCATTACAAATGGTTGGTATTGATTTACTCGCTGCCACCGCAAGCCGGAAGCAGCCGAGTGAGGATGTGGCGAAGGCTGAAGAAGCTTGGGGCGGTCTCTTTCAGGAACTCGGTTTACCTTCTCCCGTTCGGCGAAGAGCGATACGAGATCACCCAATGGCTGTGCCAGGAGATCCAGCGGGCCGGGGGGGACGCGACCCTGCTCAAGGTGGAGCAGATTGAAAATCTCTCCGATGACGAGGCGGCGGACCTTTTCCGCCGTTCCCGGGATGAGGACTACATGGAGTTGGCAAAGCAGGCTCGGGCTTGGCAGGAGCGCCGAAAGAGCGGTCTTCAAAAAAGAGTGCCCCATCAGGCAGTGGTGTTAGCCGATGAGCTGAAAGCCCTCGAGAAACAGTTGGCGGAGCTAAGAGAGATCGATTACTTTCATGCGGCCGGGCGGCGGGAGGCTGAAGAAGCGATCAAGCAATGCTGGACGACGTTTCGCCAGCTCTTGGGAACAAAAGGACCGTCAGCCGTGGAGGAGTGGAAGTTGCTGCAGCCAGAGGCTTTCCGTGGCAAGACTTGGGTCACCAGACCTCGGCCTCACGTGGATCGAATCGCGACGGCATGGGCGATCCGCCGCTTCATCGACCCGAAGGCTCACTTCGCTTTCGCCCGGGAGCCTGAAAAGATCAAAGGAGGAATCCCATTTGACTATTTGGGCGCCGAGTTGGGCCACCAGGGCGAGGATTGCACCTTCGAGACCTTGCTCAAGCGCTTTGGCTTGAAGGATAGAACCTTGAGGACCGTGGCCGGGATCGTCCACGACGCCGATCTGAAGGATGCCAAGTTCAACAGCGAGGAGGCCAAAGGCGTGGATGCGGTCATCAGGGGGTTGGCGGCGGCCATCGCGGATGATCATGCTCTGTTGGAGCAGGGACTTCTCATATTCGATGCCCTGTATGCGAGCTTTGGGAGCAGCACGACATTGCAGCGCCGGCCGCGGGCCAGACGCTGAAACGGATGCATGGAGCAGCGGATGAAGAGACCTGTCGCCTGAATCAAAGGGACATGGGAGGTGATGGATGGGACGCGACGGCATAGCTCCCGAGGTGCGGGTTTGGGATCTCGTTCGGTATTACTTACGCCTTGGTGCGCTCGGGTTTGGAGGACCCGTCGCCCTCTGCGGGCAGATGGAAAAAGAACTGGTCGAGGAGCGGAAGTGGGTAACAAGGGGCGAACTTCGTGAAGGGATCGCCGTGTGCCAGTCCCTTCCGGGGCCCCTGGCCATCCAGGTGGGGATCTTCATCTCCTATCTCCGAGGGGGATTTTGGGGGGCATGGGCCGGCGGTTGGGCATTCATCTTCCCCAATTTCGTCATCGTAGCCAGCCTGGGCGCGTTGTACGTCCATTTCGGTGACCTGCCTCCCGTGCGCGCGATCTTCTATGGCGTGAGCCCCGCCGTGATCGCCCTGATCCTCTACTCGTGCTACCGGCTGGCCAAGCTGGGAATGGAGGACGTCATGCAGTGGGCTATCGCGGGCGCGTGCCTGGCCGTGACGGTGGCCCTCCAGGCTGAAGTGGCCCTGCTATTCGTCGTATCCGGCATAGTCGGGATCCTCTACTACGGGACGCTGTTGCGGGCAGGAGGCTTCCCGTCGTTGCCCCTCCTGGCTGTATTGCCGATGAGCGCCGGGGTCTCCAAGGGCTTGTCGGCCTGGATGCTGGGAAAGCTGCTCGTTTTTTTTCTGAAAGCAGGATCCCTGACGTTCGGGAGCGGCCTGGTCATTGTTCCGTTTCTGGAAAAGGGTCTGGTCCAGCAGACCGGCTGGCTAAACGAGCGACAGTTCCTGGTCGCGGTGGCCATGGGGATGCTCAGTCCAGGGCCGGTGGTGATCACCGCCACGTTCGTGGGGTACCTCGTCGCGGGGTTCTGGGGTTCCCTTGTTTCAACGGTGGGGATCTTCCTGCCATCCTTCCTCTTGGTCCTCATCGTGGCTCCCATCCTCATCCGCCATCGGGCAAACCGCAATGTTCAGGGCTTCGTCAAGGGAGCGTATGCGGCCGCTATCGGCACGATCCTGGGGGCCTCCGTCCTGCTTGGGAAGATCGCCATCGGCGACTGGCTCACGGCCCTTGTCGGCCTACTGAGCCTCGTGGCGCTCGCCCGCTGGAAGATCAGTAACCCTGTCCTGGTAGCGGTGACGGCGGTTATCGGGTTGATCGCATTCCCGCTCTTGAAGCCGACGTGGGTCTTTGTCAAGTAAGAAGAAGCATGGGATGGAAATCGAGCATAAGCTCAGCGATAAAGGAGGGCACTGAAATGAGAAAGGTCGTGGCATTCGCGCTGATTGTTGCGGTTGCTTGGCTGTTGGGAGGTCAGGCGGTGTGGGCGCAGAACTATGGCGACAAGAAACACGCCGAACTCGCCAAGGCGCTCAAAGATGCCAAGGTGACTTTAGAAAAGGGGCTCTTGGCCAGCGAGCGTGAAGGCAAACCCATTTCGGGAAAGTTTGAGCTAGAGGACGGTAAGCTCCAACTCTCGGTCTATACGATGAAGGGGGACAAGTTCTCGGAGGTTATCGTGAACCACAAGACCGGGAAGATCTCAAAGGTCGAGGCGATTACGGGTGGCGGGGACCTCGCGGCTGCCAAGACGGAGAGTGAGGCGATGGCGAAGGCGAAGCGGTCGCTCCACGCAGCCGTCGCCACAGCAGTGAAGGCGAATAAGGGATACCATGCGGTGAGTATCACGCCGACGCTCAGAGATGGGCATCCTACTGCCGAGATCACGCTGGTGAAGGGCGACGAGTGGAAGACGGTCTCTGAGAAGTTGGATTAGGAGGTCAGTATACTATGCAGTGGATCAAGTTGTCGGGCCGTCAAGTAATCGGGCTCACATTGGGTGGGCTCGGCTTGCTCAGCTTAATCGGGCTTTTCGACGTGTTCGAATGGTCTGGATACGGCAATGAGGGAAGACCGATGGCGAACGTCGCTGAACTCAAGCTGCCTGAGAATATACCGCCGACGCGCTTTGATTTTGAGCAGAAGAGTACACAAGGGTGGACAACTGTGGATGGCCGATGGACAGTTGAGGAAACTCCCGACGCGCCGAGCGGCAAACACGTGCTTGTCCAACGTGCCGTGGTGAATGCGTTCAACGTGATCGTTGCACCAGCCGGGCCTTACGCGGACGTTGACGTCTCGATGCGATTTAAGCCGATTTCGGGTCGCGAAGACGCATCGGGCGGTATCGTCTTTCGATTTTCCGAAGGGCGGTACTACGTCATCAGGGCTAACGCCCTCGAAAACAATTTCAGGTTGTATTATTACGACCGGGGGCGTCACCAGCTTGCCACCGCAAGAGTGCGACCACCGGCACTCGGCCAGTGGCATACATTGCGTGTCGTGGTCGCTGGCGATCAGATCCAAGGATGGCTTGACGGCCAGCTTCTGATCAATCATCGTGACTCTCGGTTTCGGTCGGGGCAGGTCGGGTTGTGGACGAAAGCCGATTCGATCACTGCCTTCGATGACTTGATGGTCCGTGGGGTGCCCCTAGGCAAATAAGAGGCCGTGGCGTCGCCAGATTTTTCCGACGTCGAGAACGATATCTCGACGTGATACCCGTTGATGAGGGTGGACTGCGATGACCTATACAATGAATCCGCTGTCATGCGATCCGAAGCGGCTAAAGGGGCTATCAGAGAAGCTGATTGTCAGTCATTACGAGAACAATTATGGCGGCGCGGTCAAACGCCTCAATGCGATCACGGCCCAACTCGCATCGCTCGACTTTGCCTCAGTGCCCGTGTTCGCCATCAATGGCCTGAAGCGGGAGGAGTTGATCGCCGCGAGTTCGATGGTCTTGCATGAGCTGTACTTCGACAGCTTGGGCGCGGAAGGGGAGCCGGACAAAGCGCTGAGGGAAGTCCTCATCAGGGACTTCGGGAGTGTCGAGCGGTGGCGGGGCGAGTTCGTGGCCATGGGCAAAGCGCTCGGAGGTGGGTCGGGCTGGGTCCTGCTTACCTACTCCCGTCGGGACGCACGGCTGGTCAATCAATGGGCCGCCGACCATAGTTGTAACCTCGCCGGCGGCGTGCCCATCCTTGTCCTGGATATGTACGAGCACTCTTATCACATGGACTATGGGGCGAGCGCCGCGGCGTACGTAGAAGCGTTCATGGAAAACATCCGCTGGAAGAACGTCGCGCGTCTCTACCACGATCATGCGAAGTGAGTTGATCGAGCTAACAACGATGCGTAATTGGGACTCCGTTGACCGATCGTGGCTCTTCTACCGCCTGACGGCCTAGGAGTAGAAGGTTATCGTTCGAAGGGCCCGCTACGATGACCCCATTTACTATCCTAGTGCTGGCAGGCTTCATGGCCCGATTCGGCTATCAGATGGCGCGCAGCCCGGTCCTCCCGCGCTTCGCCCAGGACATGGGGGCCGCGCCGGAGGCGATCGGCCTGATCGTGGCGGCCTCGACCATCACGGGGATTGTCATCAAGCTTCCGGCGGGAGCCCTCTCGGATGTGCTCGGCCGCAAGCGCATGATGCTGCTGGGGTGTCTGTCCTTCGCCGTGCCCCCGTTCCTCTACCCCATGGTCCACACGCCGGGGGCGCTCCTGGCGCTGCGCTTCCTCCATGGCTTTGCGACGGCAATCTTCTCGCCGGTCGCTTCGGCCTATGTGGCCGACCTCTCCCAGCGCGGGCGCGGCGAGAAGCTCGGCTGGTTCGCGGCAGCGGGGGATATGGGTTCCACCTTGGGCCCCCTTCTCGGAGGGTTGCTGCTCTTCTACACGGCCAGCTATCCGAGGACCTATCTGACCGTTGGGATCCTCGGCACGCTCCCACTCCTGATCGTTCTTTGCCTGCCAGAGGATGAGAGGCCCGGCATCGGTGGCTCAACGCTCGACGCCCGTTCGCGACATTTCTGGAGCGGAATTCGCGAGGTTCTCTCGAGCCAAGCCGTGTTGGTTGCCTCGATGCTGGAAGCGGCCATGTATGTGGGCTATGGCGCGTTCCTCGGGTTCTTCCCGCTCTATGCCAAGGGGGTCGGTCTGAACGATGCCCAGATCGCCCTTGTGATGGGGGTTCAGCTCGGCACGACCATGATTGCCAAGCCTCTCTCTGGGCGGCTTTCCGACCGTCTCGGTCGGAAGCCGATGATCCTGGCCGGCCTTTCTCTTTGTGCGGCCTCGCTACCGGTGATCCCCACACTCAGCTCACTCTGGGTACTCTTCCCGGTCTCAGCCGTCTTCGGCATAGGGGTGGCCGTCGTCACGCCTTCCACCACAGCACTGGTGGCGGATCTGGTCAAGGCTGGTCGGATGGGTTCCGCGATGGGGACCTTCGGCACCATCTGGGATATTGGCGAGGCGTTGGGGCCGATCCTGGCCGGTTTCCTCATCGCCTCCTTCGGCTACTCCCCGGCCTTCGGCCTGATGGCTTTCCTCATGGTGGCAGCCGCCCTGGCGTTTGCCATCATGGTCAGAGACCCTGAAGCTTTGTATGAACGGGCATCGATGTGAGGACAGGGGGCTATGACAGGCTGTTGACGAGACGGAGTGTGGAACAGCGAGTCAGATAGACGACCAGGAGGGGTTCACACCCCTAGCGCAGAATACCCCTCGCATAGACTCAACGGACAACTTGAACACGAGAAGGAGATTGGACATGAAGATCAACCGGATACACCTTATCATCGTAATCCTTGTCTCTGCAGGCATCTGGCTCGTTTGGAGCGTGGTGCCCGGGATGGCGGGGCCAAGGGGGCAGGCAGGGCTCGACACTGCCCATATCGAACGACTGACACGTGTGAAGGGACAACTCAACACAAAAGAGGGCGTGTTTAGAGTCAGCGTTCCGCGGACCGATCTCAACGTCACCGTGGCGGGCGTGAAGATGACGCCGCCCATGGGGCTCACCTCATGGGCGGCATTTCAGGCGGTCGGGGATCGGACGATGGTGATGGGTGATATGGTCTTGCTCGAGGAGCAGGTCAATCTCGTCATGGATGTGGCGCTGGAGAATGGTCTCGACGTCACCGCCCTACACAACCATTTCTTCTGGGATTCCCCGAAGATCATCTTCATGCACATCGGTGGTTTGGATAACGAGGAAAAGCTGGCCGCGGCGGTTGGGAAAGTGTTCGCCAAGATCAGGGAAACCAGTGGCGGCAAAGGGAAGATTCCTCATGATGGTCTTGATCCCGCCAAGACTTCCCTGGATCCCAAGAAGATTGAAGATGTCCTCGGCGTGAAAGGCGAGATGGCCAATGGGGTATTCAAAATCACCATCGGTCGAACCACAAAGATGGACGGCTACGACGTCGGCAACGCGATGGGTGTGAACACATGGGCCGCCTTCGTTGGAAGTGATGATCAGGCGGTAGTCGATGGCGATTTCGCGATGTCCGAGAGTGAGCTTCAGCCGGTGCTCAAGGCGTTGCGCCGAGCGGGAATCAACGTGGTCGCCATTCATCAACACATGACGATGGAATCGCCACGCGTGATCTTCCTGCACTACTGGGGCACCGGCCCAACCAGCGCCCTCGCCAGAGGGTTGAAAGCTGCACTCGACTCACAACACGAGTCAACTCGGTCGCTCGGCTCCTCATAATAGCTACCCGACGCTGATTGTGTATATCAGCGGAGTTCCCGGCTGAAGTTGGCCTGGGAGAATGCCCTGGAGGATGGAGGTTGAAAAGATTCCTTCTGCTCCTCATTGCGCTTGCCGCGCCGATAATCATCGCTCAAGCCCAAGAACGTACGTCGCTCCGGCTGGTGCAAACCATCCCATTGCCGAACGTCAAGGGGCGGATCGATCATCTTGCGGTTGACCTGAAAGGCCGCCGGCTGTTCATTGCAGCGCTCGGCAACGACACCGTGGAAGTCCTCGATTTGCATGCGGGCACACACATCCGCACGATCAGTGGATTCCATGAGCCGCAGGGTGTCATTTTCATCCCTGAATCCAATAAGATTTTCGTGACAAACGGACAGAGCGGTGCGGTAAAGATTTTCAATGGAGACTCGTTCGCTCTCGACGCTACCGTAAGATTTTCTGGTGATGCTGACAATATTCGTTACGATGCCGTCAGCAACCAGATCGATGTTGGTTACGGCAAGGGCGCGCTCGGCATCCTCGAGGCAACGAGTGGCACACGCCTGGGCGAGATCACGCTTCAGGGTCATCCCGAGTCGTTTCAGTTGGAGAAGTCAGGGCCGAGAATCTTCGTGAATGTCCCGACGGCGAGACATATCGCGGTTGTTGACCGCGAACGACGTGCCGTGATTGCCACGTGGCCGCTCAAGGACGGCCAAGCCAACTTTCCAATGGCCCTGGATGAGACCAACCATCGTTTATTCGTCGGTGTTCGGAAGCCCCCTCGCCTTGTTGTGCATGACACGAAGTCGGGCAAAGTTGTTGTCAGGCTGGACAGTGCGGGAGACGCCGATGACATCTTCTATGATCCTGCACGCCGCCGCATCTATGTGTCCTGCGGCGAGGGTTTCATTGACGTGTTCGAGCAGGGCGATGCCGACCACTACAGGAGGATCGCGAAGATCCCAACCGCGTCGGGTGCCCGCACGTCGCTTTTTGTGCCTGAACTGAATCGTCTGTATCTCGCGGTTCCACGCCGCGGAAGTCAAGGAGCGGAGTTGCGCGTGTACGAGGTGCAGCCGTAAGGACAGGCCGAGCTATTCGAAACGTCAGTCGCTGGGAGGCGATGGATGACAAGGGCTGCAGCTTGAAAAGATGTGTTGACTTGAAGAGACTGCGTCCCTTCCTCAAGAGGTGGAACTTGCTGCTGGCGTTTATGTTGCCTCTCTGTGCTTCTGCCGCTTGGGGATACCGGCCCTTTGTCTCGACTGATGCCGCCGTGGCCGAACCCAAGGAGATGGAGATCGAGCTCGGGTATTTCAACCTGGAGCGAGCGCACCGGGGAAACACCTTCATCGCCCCCAAGGTGGTCCTGAACTATGGCATCATCAAGGACCTGGAGGTGGTGGGGGAATTTCAGGTTGCGAAGCCTTCCGATGAAGGGGTCCAGCTCGTTGACCCGGGACTATTCCTGAAGGCGATCGTGAAGGAGGGCGTCCTGCAGGAAAAGGAGGGGGTCGGATTTGCGGTCGAGGCGGGACCGCTCCTGCCCTCGACAGTTCATGGGGAGGGGAGCCTCGGCTTCGAAGCAATCGGGATTATGAGCGGGCGACTTGCCCCTTACGCGTACCATGTGAACTTCGGAGGAGGCGTGGGCAGGGCGGGGGCGAACCCATTCGCCGTCTGGGGAGTGATTGTTGAACTTCCCGTTCTTCGGGACTTCAGGATGGTGGGAGAAGTCAACGGGGAGACCGCCAAAGGGAAGGTCGCCAACAACTCCGCCCTCCTCGGCTTCATCTGGCAGCCGCCATCGTCGAAAGTCCTTATCGACGCCGGGATCAGGAGAGGCATCAGCAGCGGGGCTCCTGACTGGGTAATCACGATGGGGCTGACCTTCAATGTTCCCGTCCCATCGTCCACCACGAAATGATCTGTCAAGCTGTGGGGGAGCGCAGCAAAGCGGGCCTTGGTCGGATTGTGGCCAAACGACTCTCTGGGCTCTCGCTAGCTGAAAGAAGTCTTGGGTCTCAGAGAATCGGAATCGTAGGTTAGGCAAAGCTTTCTGGATTTGCCCTCACACGAAGTTGAGCAGCGGGTGGGTTCCTCCGACAATGGGCACTGGATCAGCTTCGATGAAGTTCGCGATGGCTGTCCCGCTTGTCGTCGTCAAGGCTCGGGTAGGCGCCGCAGATCCCTCCTTTGACGGGATCGCCAACAGCAAACGCGAAGGAGCCTAAGCCGTGATCCGTTCCTCGGTCGGCGTTTTCATAACCTCGGCAGCCGAACTCCGAAATCGTCACGATCAACACGCGACTGCCATGGCCGTCGGCAACGATGTCGGCGTAGAATGCTGCGATAGATTCGCTTGATCTCTTGGACTGATGGCCCCTGCGTTGCGACACCCTTTCGCTATGCTGTCAGATAGATGTGATCCAAAAGCACCTTTCGCATAGGCAAGGCGAGATTAAGGGCTTATGTTGCGGCAGTTGAGGTCGTCCTGGCTTGCCAGGAGCAAGGTTACGGGGTGTGGGCTCTAGTGGCGTGATCCCGGGGGAGAGAAATGCTTGACGTGCCGCGACTACGCCCCAATTCCGCTCCTACCGAGTTCAAACCGCCAGACAAATACGAGAGGGAACGGACGGACGCGCTAGAGGAACTGCTATTGAAGGTCGCATCGCAGGTGCAGGCAGGCACGATGAACACGCTGTGCCTGCCCCACCACACGCTTATGTGGGACCACGGCACAATCCAGGGAGACATCGAAATTGTTGACTCCGAGTATTGAATAGAATTAAGGTGTTTGAGATGTTGCTCGTCTGCTGTTATCATTCGTCCTGAAATTGCTCGAAGATGGTGGCGGCACCTCCGGGGGTTCAATCATACGAAAAGCTTGGAGAGGATAGTCATTTGAAGGACAACCCTAAGCGGGATCGGCTGTTGCTGTTAGGCCTGGACGCCGCTGAGTGGAGGCTCATCCGACGGTGGGCAACGGGGGGCCTCTTGCCGACCTTCCGCCGTCTCATGGATGAGGGGGCATCCGGGGAGTTCCACTCAACAGCGGCGCAATTTCCGGATACGGCCTGGCCCTCCCTGATTACGGGCCTGAACCCGGGCAGATTGGAGAGATACTTTTACATCCAACTGGTGCCCGGAACGCTGCGATTGCGTCGCGTGACAGATGTGGCCTTGTCATCTCCCCCGTTCTGGGACTTATTGAGCCATGCCGGCCGATGTGTGGGGGTGCTGGACGCCCCCCACTTTGCTGTGAGCGAGAAGCTTCATGGCTTCCAGCTCGCGTACTGGCATGTCCACGACGCGACCTCTCACCCGACCACATCCGTCCCAGCATCGCTCATGGGCGAGGTCCTGTCCCGGTACGGCCGCCACCCCGTTGGCGACTGCGGTCCTGTATCGGCCCGCCGGGCTCGCGGGCTCGCGAAGCTCCGGCCTCGCCTCCTGGCTGGCATCCGCCTGCGTGGCCAGTTGATACGCGACCTGATGCGCCGCCAAGATTGGGAGGTCCTGTTAGCCGTCTTTTCGGAGGCCCACTGCGCGGGCCACCTCTATTGGCACTGGTTCGACGAAGACAATCCCGCCCATCCGGAGGCAGACCCGCTGGGGCTCGCGGAGACCCTCCTCACGGTGTACCAGGCGATCGACGCCGAGATTGGCGCTGCGGTAGAGCAGGCGGGATTGGGGGTGACAACGTTCGTTTTCGCCGCACACGGGATGGGCCCGCTCTACCACGCGACCTGGAACCTGCAGGAGATTCTCGATTTGCTGGGCTACGGGGCTTCCCCGCCGGCGGCTCTGCAAGTCAGAACAGGTCACCTCAATCCGTACCGGCTGCTCCGGGTTGGACTCTCGGGCGCACTGCAGTATCGACTCAAGTCAATGCTGCCGAAGCGCCTGCAGGATGATCTGGTTTCAAAGTGGTACGCTGGCAATCGGAAGTGGGCGGGCATGCGGGCTTTCACGGTCCCTAACGGGGATGCTGTCGGCGCCATTCGATTGAACCTCCGTAACCGCGAACCCGACGGCACCGTCCGACCCGAAGAGTACGATGCCGTCTGCGACGACCTCGCCAAGGCGCTGCTCGAGCTCCAGGCCCCGGACAGCGACTACCCCGTCGTCCGTCAAGTCACCAAGCCCCGCGAACTCTTTCACGGCCCGTTCCTGGACCAGTTGCCGGACCTGACGGTGTTGTGGAACACAGAGCAGCCCTGGAATGAACTGGAATCGCCGCGCTTCGGCCGACTGCGTCTGCGGAACCAAGACATACGAACAGGCACCCATACACCCAGGGGCTTTGTGATCGCGAGGGGGCAAGGAATCCCGGCAGGAGTCCAATTCGTCGGTCACAGCATCCTCGACCTCGCACCGACATTTCTCGTCGCCGCCGGCGTGGCCCCGCCGGGCTCCATGGACGGTCGCCCGCTGCCGCTCTTCTCCTCCCGACGGGGCCTTTGAGCTGCCCCACGGTGCCTTGCTCTTCTCCGCGCCCCGACCTTGCCCCGCGTTGAGGGACAGGAATCCGGTTTTGGAAATCGCAAGATAGTGCACGAAGACGTTGTCATTCGGGGAAATGTCGGACGGAGGCGTCGAGGCAGCGGAGAGCTGTCACAGTGCTGAAGCGACTGCAGCAGCCCGAAGCGGCAATCCCAGAGGTGGAAGCTCGTAGCTGTTGATGCAGGATTCAGGGTTATGTACCAACTCAATCAGCCATTGACAAGCAGCGGCGCATCTTGATAGCCTGTGGTCTACCGCCGCACCGATTCGTCGTGGGAATCGGTGGAGCGATCGGGGAGCTATCCACGACGCCTAGCTAACTCAATGCAATGATCGAGGGAGGAAACGATGATGAAGAAGCTGAGCTTCGTTCTTGCTGCCGCCCTGTTTGTCATGGCCGTGGTCGGTGTCGCGACGGCGATCGCCGCCGAGTTTGGCACTGCCGCCGAAGCCAAAGCCATGCTGGAGAAAGCAGTGGTTGCAATCAAGGCGGACAAGGCCAAGGCCCTGGCCATGTTCGCCAAGGGCGAAGGGGGATTCAAGGACCGGGATCTGTATCCGTTCTGCGGCGGCCCCGACGGCAATTTCACCGCCCACCCGTCGCTCGTGGGCAAGAGCCTCAAGGACCTGAAGGACAAGGTCGGCAAGGCGCTCGGCGCGGAGATGTACAAGGTCGCCCAGGAGGGTAAGATCAGCGAGGTCAACTACATGTGGCCGCGGACCGCCGGCACGGAGCCGGTTCAGAAGGTGAGCTTCGTCACCAAGGTTGGCGATCAGGTCTGTGCGGTCGGCTACTACAAGTAAACCACTTGCGGGCGGAGTGGGGGCGTCCACGGATGGTGGAGGTCCCCTGCCGCTGCAGGACTAATACAAACGCATTAAATAGGGTGTCATTGCGAAGGAACGAAGTGACTGAAGCAATCTCAAGAAGGCGAGATTGCTTCGCTCCTTGGAGTCGCTCGCAATGACGATGTAACACCATTTAGTGCGGTCGCTTCAGGTGTGCCCCGTCTTGCAAGCGACGACCTCCAAGCCCTTTCGATCCAGCATGGACTTGGTGGGCGCTCCCTCTGGCCGTTGTGGTTCCCGCTCCCGTGGAGTCCGATTCCCGCGCCTTCCCACTGAGCCAACCCCCCAATAGGGGAGGAATCGGACACCGCCCCCCGCCGAGACGCATCTGTCCAGTGGCGCGCCGGTCCGGGACCCGCCTGCCGCCTGCCTGCGCCGCCTCATTAATGCGGGACGCAGCCGTTTGTGAGCTGTCAAAGGAGATCCCTCCTTACGGTGTCTGCACGTCGTCCGAAGCTGCTAGCTCCTGCCGCACCGGGGGCCATTCCCCAAAAAGGGACCAACAAAACACGGTACCGGACACGATTTAGCTTCCAGATGCTTGATTCTGCGGAGTCGTAGTCGCAAATCTTCGGCGCCGCGTGCTGCGGACGTAGCGGGCCACGAAGACCGCGCTGCCTAGGGCGCGCTGACTCGTCCAGCGCAGATCCCTGGCATACGTCCGGTCGCCGTGAACGATGCGCGGTTCCGGGCCGCGGCCTGACCATCCGCGACGGGGGATCTGCACGACTTCATTCTCGACCGCGGTGTCCGGAAGGATCGTCGGCGGGACGGAGACTCCCCTCCTCACGTTCCCACTCGAAGCGATGGCGCGTCCGAAAGACGTAGTCCGCAAAGGGGAAAACCACGTTGAGGTTCGTCGCGTGCAGCCGGTGGTGCCCGCGATGGTGAGCATCCAACCACCGGAAGATCTTGGTCCTTTCGATCCACCGCTTCTTCCGCACGTGCATACACCAGTGGCCGTACTCATAGAAAAAATAGTAGAGGCCGAAGGTCGCCACACCAGCCCACAGCACTGGCACACCGCTCAGTATCTCCACGCCCCACAACACCGGGACGTGCAACGCAATCAGGAGCGGGGCGTTCCACCAGGCGAACGTCAAGCTGTCATAGCTCTGGTTGGGGCGCAGGTGATAACTGGCATCGCTGCGGAAGTCCCGATGGTGGGTCAGCGTATGGCTCCGGAAAGGATACGAGATCAACAAGACACGGTGCATCACGAACCGGTGCAGAGTCCATTCAAAGAAGCTCGCGTACACGAAGAGCGCCCCAACAACCAGAGCCTGACCCAGGAGCATGTGGACCATCTGGTAAACTCTCCCTATCGCTCCAGGTGATACGGCACGGCCGTGACGATCACGCTGGGCTTGAAGAGGAGCGCCGCCCGGATACTCGGCGCCCGCTGGTTGTAGAGCAGGTTCTGCCACCACCGGACCGGAATAACCTCGAGCAGGATCACGAGCGGGAACCCCGCCTCCATCCAGGCGCTCCGGGAGGCCTACTCGCTGCGGCGCATTCAGCGGTGCCTTGCCCACAAGCTGCGGCTTGCAGGCTTGTTCTGAATCCAAAGATATCACTGAATTATGCGATATTCAATAAATAGCGCAGGCTTCTTTCTGGCGAGAGAGTTGGCTGACTGATTCACCTCCAGAGGAAGGCTCGAAAATCCTTGCCTACTCTAGATCTCGAGTGCAACAGACTAGGGCAGATTATGGACTCGTTGTATCCGATCTTCCGTGCCCGGGTGCGTTGCGAGAAACCCTCCGCTCGGACCCGAGGTCTGCAGCAGCCAGGTCAGCGTGCCGCTCATGATCTGTTTGCCGTTGTAGCCCGCGCGTTGGAGGATGTCAACCCCGTGGGCGTCTGCCTCGTACTCCTCGTTGCGGCTGAAAGGCCGCATCACCCCCAGGTCGGCTACCAAGGGCGTGATCTTGCTCGAGCCTGGCATGAATTGATCGAGGAGAATCATGCCGATGTTCAAGCCGGTCCCGAGCGCCTGGGCTTTCGCGACGTGGCCGAGGTCCGCGTGCGCCACCTCGTGGGCCAGGACCCCGCGCAGTTGGTCGTCGCTTGCCCGTTCCAGCAGG
>JBGQJI010000007.1:0-34969 GCA_041498975.1 Methylomirabilis sp. (SeqCode) | reverse complement strand
CCTTTCATCAAGATCGGGAGCGCATCGAGCAGATAGACGTCGCCACGGAGCCTGACGATCTTATAAGTCTCCTGGACCTTGCAGATGATGGCCCCGGCCCCAGTCCCCAACACGGTGCCGACGAACCCGATCACCACTCCCTCCACCATGAAGATCGACATGATGCTCCTGGACGTCGCGCCCATCGACTTTAAAATCCCGATCTCCGCCCCCTTGTCCATCACCTTCATGATCAGCGTGCTCACGATATTGGAGGCCGCCACCAGGACGATCATCGCGAGGATGATAAACATGGCGATCTTTTCGAGCTTCAGGGCGGCGAACAGGTTCCGGTGGAGTTGCATCCAGTCCCTGGTAAAATAGGGGAAGCCGAGCCGCCGCTGTATCTCAGTTCCCACCTCCTTCGCCCTGTACAGATCGTCCACCTTGACCTCGAATCCCGTCACCGCCGTACCGATCCGGAAGAACTGCTGGGCCGTTGGGATGGTCACGTAGGCGAGGGTGCTGTCGTACTCATACATCCCCATCTCGAAGATCCCGGCCACGGTGAAGCCTCTCATCCGAGGCGCCAGCCCGAAGGGCGTCAGCACGTTTCCGAAAGGAGAGATGACGTTGACCCTGGCGCCGAGGCCGGCCCCCAGGTTCGTCGCCAGGGCACGTCCGATGATGATCCCGTCGGGGTCTAGACGCCATCCGGTTGTTCTGGTCGGCGCTTTCAGCCGCGCAGGATCGACCTCGGTGAAACTCTTGGTCAGCGCGGTCACCTCCTGCGCAGAGTTCAGATCTATGCCACGGAGGACCGCCCCCCCAGCCCCTCGATCGGTGCTCAGCATCACCTGATTGTAGGTGAAGGGGGAGGCCGCCACGACGTGTGGAACGCCGCGAATCTGTTCCAACGCCTGAGCCGGCTCCTCGATCCCCCGATCTCCATACCGCAGGACCCAAAGGTGGGCGTTCGTCCCCAGGATCTTCCCGCGCAGGTCGTGTTCGAACCCGCTCATCACCGCCAGGACGACGATGAGCGCCATCACGCCAAGGGCCACCCCGCCGATGGAGATCAGCGTGATCAGTGAGATGAAGGCCTGCTTCCGCCTCGCCTTCAGATAGCGCAGCCCCACGAACAGCTCAAACGGCATCGGCAGCGCCCTGCTCGCCCTGCGCCGGTTTCAGGAGCGGGAAGAGGATGACGTCCCGGATGGATGAGGAGTCGGTCAGCAACATGGCGAGCCGGTCGATCCCGATCCCCTCTCCCGCCGCGGGCGGCATGCCGTACTCCAACGCGCGCAGGAAATCCTCATCCATGGCATGGGTGTCGAGATCGCCCTGATCGCGGCGACGTAACTGGTCGAGAAAGCGGCCACGCTGCTCCCGCGGATCGTTCAGTTCAGAGTAGGCGTTCGCGATCTCCATTCCGCCGGCGAACAATTCGAAGCGCTGGACGGTCTCGGGATCGTCCCGTTTTGCCTTAGCCAGGGGGGAAAGCTCGGTGGGAAAGTCGATGATAAAGATGGGCTGTTGAAGCTTCGGCTCCACCAGCGCGTCGAACAGTTCGCCCAGCAGCTTTCCCCTGCCCCATGCCGGCAGGATGGTCAGCCCGTGATGCCGGGCGATCTCCCTGACGCCATCCTCCGTCCTCAGCGCCTCGGCATCGAGACCGGCGAGTGTCACGAGGGCCTCCCCCAGTGTCAGTCTCGGCCACGGCGGAGCGAAGGAGATCCTCTGCCCCTTATAGGTGACGACCTGGTCTCCCGTCACCTCCTTGGCCAGGTGAGGGAGCAACTCCTCCGTCAGCGCCATCAAATCCCGGTAATCGGCGTAGGCCTGGTAGAACTCCAACATCGTGAACTCCGGGTTGTGCTGCGTGGAGATCCCTTCGTTCCTGAAGCTCCGGTTGATCTCGAAGACTCTGTCGAATCCCCCGACCACCAGCCGTTTCAGGTAGAGTTCGGGCGCGATCCGAAGGTACAGGGTGAGGTGCAGGGCATTGTGATGAGTGACAAAGGGGCGAGCCATGGCGCCGCCAGCCATCGGCTGCATCATCGGCGTTTCCACCTCGAGAAACCCTCTCGAGTCAAAGAAGCGGCGGATCTCGGTGATCAAGCGGCTGCGTTTCCTGAAGGCATCCGCGACCTGGCGGTTCACGATCAGGTCGAGATAGCGCTGGCGAAAACGCGTCTCCGGGTCGGTCAGTCCATGCCATTTTTCCGGAAGGGGCCGGAGAGACTTCGAGAGGAGCTGGACCTTCTGCACTCGTACGGTGAGCTCCCCCGTCTTCGTACGGAACAAAGCCCCTTCCACCCCAAGGTGGTCGCCGACATCCAGCTTCTTGCAGAATTCGTACGTCTCGGGACCGACCACATCCCGCGCGAGATAGATCTGAATCCTCCCGGAGGTGTCCTGGAGGTGGCCGAAGGTCACTTTGCCATGGCCTCGCAGGGACATCAGGCGCCCGGCGACCGCCACCTGGACGGTGGCGGCGCCCCCTTCTTCAGAGAGGCCCGCATGCTCCCGATGAAGGTCTGCCGCGAGGTGCCGGACATCGAAACGGGCCGGATACGGATCCACGCCCGCCCCTTCCAGCTCCGCCAGTTTCCGTAACCGTTCGCTGACTAACGGACTCTGCTCTTCCACCGAGCCTCCAGTTGTGGAGTTCGCTCGATTATAGGAAGCGGCTTGGTGACTGTCAAGGAAGCTTCAGACCCGCCCTCACTTTTTGCCGTTACTGTGCGGAGCATGAATGAGGCGACACTTAAGCCCAGGCCGCACAGTCCGGGGGAGAGTCCGACGAGGGGCGGCCGCCCGCCCCTCTCGGTAGGGCCCGCGGGGAGGGCCGAGCGGTTGCCGATATTCCTGCAAGCGAGAGGGCCTTCCCCGCGAACTAGGCGGCGCGGGCGTAGGTGCCATCTATTTCCCGCTCCGCTTAGGATGAGAGAAGGACTTGCACCTCCGAGCACCAAGACATGCCCGGCACACACGGCTCAGGCATCAGCTGCAGAGCGCACCGCCGCTAGCTGCATGCGGATGTTCCCGGTTGCTACCGTACACAAAGAGCGGCTATGGGCTTTCCGTCCGTGTCAGGGAGTGGTGTGTTCAACAAGGCCGCAATCGTGGGCCCGACATCCATGATAGATGCTGGACAGGGCTGCCTTCCCACAGTGACAGAGGGGCCGTAACCAAAGTAAATACCGTCCCCGACATGGCTGCCGGTTCGATACTCCGGAGTCCTTATTCGGAGTTCTCCGATCTTCGGAGACGCTGCCGCCGTTATCGGAGCATCGCGCCTCCATACGACGAAAAGATCGGGCAGACAGTCTCGGTGTTCGCCATTTAATAGGACATCAGTTCTTAACACCTGCTCAACGATGGGTTTACCCGTATCTGGATTGATCAGATCAAGCAGATCCCGGCTTAAGCTTGCGTAGAATTCTTCTAGTTCTTTCCCCGGTCGAATGCGCCCAGCGGGCTCGCGACCTTTTAGATTGACTCGAATGGCCCCGCTTATCTCAGTGTGGTCCAATTGGAAAGCGTGACGGTGGGCTTGAAGGTACAGCCCGCGATTCCTAAGAAGCCTTCCACGAATCTTCCGGGCCAGTCGCTTGCCAGTCTGGTGCAGGGTCTGCCATCTCGGCGACACCGGACTTTCCAGACGAAACAGGATCTCATCCAATAACGACTCGCCTGTGTAATTCGGCCCCATTCCGAGATCGGAGAAGATAATCACACTAGTTTCTGTTCCGACAAGCCTCAACAGTTTTCCGATAGCGGCATCAAGAGCCTGATACACTCTCTTGATCGGGTTGCCGAGTTCCCTCGCAAGCGCAGCATTATACCGAGGATGCAACTCATCCAGCAGATGCCAGAATTGATGACCCACACAGTGACTTTCCTTAAACACAGCCAAGAAAAGGTCCCAGCCTCCCTGACCCAGAAATTGGGCAGTGACGGCCAGTTTCCTCCCTATGCTGGCCAGTAACCGTTGGAGAAACACCTCATACTTATCCTCCGATAAGGCATTCATGCGACACAGGTATTCATCGGATTGCCAACGATCAGTTCCGTCATCGCCAAAACCAGTGAGGATGGTCGATGCGAGATCCGGCGGCCAACTGCACGTGTTGTGATCACGACCATGCACCAGCCAGTCAGCCAACTGGAACCCGTTCAAATTCCTCGACAAGGGGCACTTGGGCACGTCGATAATGCCTACTTTCCGGCCGGCGCGACTCAGCAAGTTCCAAAACGGCTCGTGCTTGAGGTGTTCGTCGCGGAAGTTGGGCGTAATATAAGAGCCGCTCTGAAGGTACTTCAAGAAATATCGACCATGCCGCGCAGGGGATACAGCCGTGTAGAATGATGCCCAAGTTGCATCATCCCCCATAGCGGGCGGACTCATAAGTTTTCCCTCCACCGCCTTCTTTCTAAACGACTGTAACACGGGCAGATCACCGGAGTCACACCACTCCGACAATAGGTCTGGGTCCGCAGAGTCCAGCCCAATAACAAGGATTTTCGCTGGAGAAACCATGACACCTTATCCTCTATTTATCTTCACATCTTTCTACTAGGGCTTCCGCAGGGGCCTAACGTCGCCGCTCAGCGGCCTGCGCAGCGGGGCCGTTGAAGCGGCCGGTTAGGCGTCGTTCCAAGTCACACCAAGCCACGTTCGACCAAGAAGCCCCGTGCTGATTCGGGGAGCCCGTAAGTCGTGGGTCCCATGCAGCCGGGAGCCCCCGCATCCCGTCTTCCCTCCGGTCATCTAGAATCAGTGCGATCGCCTCCGACAAGCTCTCGAGGGCCTCCTCTTTCGTCCTGCCTTGGCCGTTCGCGCCTGGAATCTCCTGGCGATAGGCGAGGAACTGCTCGCCGTCGTGCTCGATGACCGCCGTGAACTCGTTTGCCATCGGATTCGCCTCCTTTGATAGTCCCCTGCTGCACCAACTATGCCTCCGAGGCTTTGCTCCGTCCAACTATTAAGTCTACTGCTCCGGTTCTTACGGTCTATTTTCGTAAAGCTGCTCTAACCTTTGACTATCAAGGATGCCCCAGATCTCATTTCGCGGCACCGGGCGCCTTCTGCCCTTTCAGCAGAAAGGCGTCGATGAATGGTTCGATCTCGCCGTCAAGTACCTTCTCCACGTTGCCGGTCTCCAGGCCGGTCCGGTGGTCCTTCACAAGCTGGTAGGGGGCGAGGACATAGGAGCGGATCTGGCTGCCCCACGCGATGTCCTTCTTTTCGCCTTCGAGCTTGGCCATCTCCTTGTCTTGCTCCCGCCGATAGTGGTCGTACAGCCTGGCGCGAAGGACCTTCATGGCCATGGCCCGGTTCTTGTGCTGCGACCGCTCGTTCTGGCAGGAGACGACGATGTTCGTCGGGAGGTGGGTGATCCGCACCGCCGAGTCGGTGACGTTGACATGCTGTCCACCCGCGCCGCTGGAGCGGAAGGTATCGACGCGGAGGTCTTTCTCGTCGATGGCGACCTCGATCTCTTCATCGATCTCTGGGTAGACGAAGACCGACGCGAAGGAGGTGTGCCGGCGGTGAGAAGCGTCGAATGGGGAGATTCGAACAAGACGGTGGACGCCCATTTCGGCTTTCAGTCGGCCGTAGGCGTATGGGCCGCTGACTGTTACCGTGGCGCTCTTGATCCCGGCCTCTTCGGCAGCAAGCAGGTCGATCACTTCTGCGCGATAGCCCTTGCCCTCCGCCCAGCGCAGGTACATCCGCAACAACATCTGCGCCCAGTCCTGGGACTCGGTGCCGCCGGCGCCGGGATTGATGGAGAGGATGGCGTTGCCCCGATCGTACTCTCCGGCAAGGACCGTCGTGAGCTCGAGCTCTGCAAGCTGTCCCTCCAGCTTCTGAAGCGAGCTCTCCATCTCTCCCAGGGCTTGCTGGTCCTCCTCTTCTCGCAGGAGCTCGAGGAGGACCTGGAGATCCTCGATCTCGCGTCCCAGGGTCTCCGGTTGATCGACGACCTCCTTCAGCGCACGTTGCTCCTTCAAGATATCTCGAGCGCGAGCAGGATCGGCCCAGAAATCCTGTGAGTGGAGCAGCTCCTCGATCGCTTTCAGGCGTGACTGCTTTGCCTCCAGGTCAAAGGTAGACCCGAAGGCCCAGGAGCTTGTCCTTCAGACCATCGAGCATGCGTGCGAAATCAGGGATCATCGCGTCCTCCTCTGCGAAACGGGGGCAGGTGACGATGAGATGCGAGCGGGATTCCAGGCCCATCTCGCCATGAATACTGCGACAACGAGTGCGACACATGACCAGGCGAAGAGGTCGCCGTAACGGGTATAAAACGTTTCCCCCTGTTCCCGACGAATCCGACCCGAAACGACAGTCGGGACAAACAGATCGGATGCCTGAAGGATCCGGCCGCCAGGGTCAACGATAGCGGAAATGCCGGTGTTCGCCGCACGGATCAGGTAGCGGTTGTTCTCGGCGGCCCGAAGGGCGGCCATCGCCAGATGCTGGGCAGGGGCGGCCGACCGGCCGAACCAGGCGTCATTCGTGATATTGACCAGGAAGTCAGCCCCCTCTTTCACGTAGCGCCGGACTTGATCCGGAAAGATCACCTCGTAGCAAATGGTCGCTCCGAAGCGGCCACGGGGGAGATCGAAGATCGTGTAGGTCCGCCCGCCTTCGAAATCGCCGATCCCGTACGCCAGCTTCTGCACGAAAAAGAGGACCGATTTGAGCGGGACGTACTCCCCAAAGGGAACCATGTGGATCTTGTCGTACCTGCCAAGGAGTTCACGATGTGGAGAGATCATGAATGCGCTGTTGCGGTAGCGGCTACCTTCGGAGCCTGTCCCGGACGGCTCGATGTCGGGGCTGCCCACCAACAGGTAGCTGCCGGTTTCGGCAGCGATGTCCATGACGCGCCCCCGGAGCGCGGGTTCATACCGGAGGAAGAACGGAACGGCGGTCTCGGGCCACACGATGAGGGCCGGGGACCCCTTCGCCGCCTCCAGACTGAGACGGCGATACAGTTCGATGGTCTTGGCCTGCATCGCCGGATCCCACTTCAGCGACTGATCGATATTGCCTTGCACGAGGGCGACCTCAAGCTCCTGTCTTGAATCCGCAGGCGCTGAAGACGGCGAGAGAAGCCTCGCGGAGCAGAAGAGGGTCAGGATAATCGCGCCTGCAAGCCCGACGGTCCTGGCACGGGCTTCAGCAGTCGCAGCCACCCGCGCCAGGGCAGCGTTGACAAGGACCACGAGAAAGGAGAGACCATAGACGCCGGTAACGGACGCGATAGACAGGAGAGATACGCTCCGGTATTGCGTGTATCCAAGCAAGGCCCAGGGAAAACCGGTCAACGCGTAGGTCCGAAGGTATTCCAGCGCGACCCACAACGCCGGCGGAGCCAGCACGTCGATTAGCCAGCCGGCGCCCGCGAGGAAGGAGGTGCCGTAACAGAACAGCCCTATGTAGAGCGCGAGATACCCCGCCAGAGCCAGGAGGACAAGGCCGCTGACGGGGACCGACAGCCCACCGTACGTGGTCATCGTCCGGGTCACCCACGAGATGCTCCAGAGGTAGAAGAGCAGTCCCGTAATCGTTCCCCAGCAGAAGGCCCGGGCGGGAGCTTCGCCGCGAATGGCCAGCAGCAGCGGGACAAGGGCGACAAACGCCAGCCCACCCATATCGGGCGTTGGGAAGGCCAGGACGAGGAGCCCCCCTGACGCTGCAGCGAGCAGGGCGGCCCTGAGGTCCCAAAGCGCTCCCGCGCGCCCCTGGTCAGCGTGGCGCTGCCCGACCGGATTCATAGCCACCCCGCCAGGACCGCGACATAGAGAACCGGTCCGGAGAAGAGAAGGCTATCAACTCGGTCCAGCACACCGCCGTGGCCCGGTATCAGTGTGCCAGCGTCCTTCACACCGAAACTTCGCTTGAGCATCGATTCACACAGATCTCCCACCTGGCCCATGATCCCCAGACCGACTCCAAGGGCCAAGCTCTGTATCGCGCCAAGCCCCCCCCAGAACCAGAGCTTCGCCATGATGGATGCCAGGGCGCAACAGAGCAGCCCGCCCAGGCTGCCTTCGACGGTCTTGCGCGGGCTGATGGAGGGATAGAGCAACCTCCTCCCGAACGTCGTGCCCGCGTAGAATGATCCCACATCGCCAGCCCATGTGACCAGGGCCAGGTAAAAGACATAAGTCCTGCCCAATGGCAGGGACCGCAGAAGCGCAGGGAAGCTCAGCAGGCCGGCGACGTAGATCATCCCAAGCAGCGTGATCGCCCCTCGCGAGGCGGCTTCCTTGGGGCCCTTGCTTCCCAAAAGCAGGCTGCTGAGCAGCACGACGACAGAGCCCGCCAGGGCCGATGTCAGCCAGGGCGCCGCCGCCCCGCCGAACTGCAAGGAGGCCAGCATGAGGCCGCCTGCCATCCCCAAGGGCGCCAGGGGATGGAAACCGCCGGCTGCCGCCATCGCGTAGAACTCGTGTAGGCCGACCAGGATTGCGACACTGATAAGCAGAAAGAAATGAAGGGGGGTTCCAAACTGGACCAGCAAAACAAAGGGTGGGAGGAAGGCGATGGCGCTGAGAACCCTTTTTACGTGCATCCACCGACCTCGAACGCCCGTGCTCGCCCTCCCGTTCGCCACGCGGCCCCGGCAGGCGGGAGCATCAATCGAATCGCGAATGCCGGGACATGATTCCCGGCACGTGGGTGGACCGAGCCCGCCGATCGGACCCTAGAATTCCATGATCTCCTTTTCCTTCTTGGCCAGTACCTCGTCGATCTCATTGATGAATCGATTTGTCAGCCCCTGGACGAGGTCCAAGCCCTTCTTGACCTCATCCTCCGAAGCCTCCTTCTCCCGCTCCTTTCGCTTCAGCCACTCGTTCACATCCCGGCGTGCGTTGCGGATCGCCACCCGCCCCTCCTCGGCGATCTTTCGGACCACCTTGCCCAGCTCCTTGCGCCGCTCTTCGGTCAGAGGCGGGATCGGAATCCGGACGACCTTGCCGTCGTTGGACGGGGTCACACCGAGATCCGACTTGAGGATTGCCCGCTCGATGGCAGGGAGCAGCGAGGCATCCCAGGGCTGCACCGTGATCAGCCGCGTCTCGGGCACCGCCATCGTTGCGACTTGATTGATGGGGACGGCAGACCCGTAGGCCTCCACCATCAGCCCATCGAGCAAGGCCAGCGACGCCCGCCCGGTGCGGACGCCGTTGAACCCCTTGATGGTGACCTCGATGGCCCTCCGCATCTCCTTCTCGGCCCTGGCTTGGATCTCCTTGAGCACGGATCATCTCCCGCGCACGATCGTGCCGACTTTTTCGCCGAAGACCAACTGCCGGAGGATCCCCGGCTCGCGCAGGTTGAAGATCACGATCGGAAAGAGGTTATCCATGCAGAGCGAGATCGCCGTCGAGTCCATGACCTTCAACTGGCGGTTCAAGACCTCGATGTAGGACAGCTCGTCGAACTTCTTGGCGCTGGGGTCTCGGAGCGGATCAGCGGTGTAGATCCCATCGACCTTGGTGGCTTTGAAGACCACCTCGGCGTTGACTTCCATCGCGCGCAACGCCGCGGCGGTATCGGTGCTGAAGTACGGGTTGCCGGTCCCCCCGACGAAGATCACGACCCGCCCCTTCTCTAGGTGCCGGATGGCACGGCGGCGGATGAAGGGCTCCGCCACCTCCCGCATCTCGATGGCGCTCTGCACCCGGGTGTCGATCCCCATCCGCTCGAGTGCGTCCTGCAGGGCAAGGCCGTTGATGACGGTCGCCAGCATCCCGATGTAATCGGCCGACGAGCGAACCATCCCCCCTTCGGTGGCGGCAATCCCGCGAAAGATATTGCCTCCCCCGACCACCACTGCTATCTGCAGCTCGAGCTTGTGGACCTCCTGGATTTCACCGGCAAGGAAGTTCAACATCCGGGGGCTGATCCCGAATCCCTCGTCGCCGGCGAGGGCTTCGCCGCTGACCTTCAGCATAATCCGCCTGTACTTCATCGTGCCCATGGGATCGCCCCCGCTCCCGCCCAGGACCGACATCAGGTGCTAGCCGGGGGGCGCCGGACGCTCCAGCCCCTCGCCCAATTGGTAACGGCAGAAGCGCCGGACGACGATATTCTCTCCGACCTTCGCCATGACCTCTTTGATCCGATCCTCGAGCTTCACCTCGGGATCCTTTATGAAGGGCTGCTCCAGTAGACAGACCTCACTGAAGAACTTTTCCAGTCGCCCCTCGACGATTCGCTCGATGACTTTTTCGGGTTTGCCTGACGACTTCACCTGGACCAACAGGATCGCCCGTTCCTTATCGACCATCGCCTCCGGGACATCCTCCCGGCGGGTATACTGAGGGTTTGCCGCCGCCACCTGCATCGCGATATCCTTCGCGAGCGACGTAAATTCGTCCGTCCTGGCAACGAAGTCGGTCTCGCAATTCACTTCCAAGAGCACACCGATCTTCCCCCCGCCATGAATGTACGACACGATCAAGCCATCGGATGCAATCCGCCCCATCTTCCTGGACGCTGAAGCCAGCCCCTTTTCGCGAAGCAGTGTGATGGCCCTTTCCAGATCCCCGCCCGCCTCCGCCAAGGCGGCCTTGCACTCCATGAACCCTACCCCTGTCTTGTCGCGTAACTCTCTCACGAGTAATGCTGGAATCGTCGCTGTCATTGTTGTCCTCTTGTTCCTGTGTGCTCTGTTCTCGCCGTGTGTCAGGCCTGCTGGAGGACCTCCAGTTGGGGTTCGACCGGACCCTCTCCCTCCGATGGGATGCCGACATCAGCCGCAGCGGCGGCGTCCTCGGCGGCTTTAAGCCGCATCGCCCGGCTCTCCTGGATGACGTCGGCCAGCCGACACGTCATCAGTCGAATGGCTCGGATGGCGTCGTCATTACCCGGGATCGGATAATCGACCTCCTCTGGGTCGCAGTTCGTGTCCACGACCGCGACCACCGGGATTCCGAGCCGTCTGGCCTCTCGGACGGCGATCCGCTCCTTCTTGGTGTCGATCACGAAGATCGCGCCTGGCAGTCGGTCCATCCCTTTGATCCCTCCCAGCGCATATTCCAGCTTCTGCCGCTCCCGCTGGAGCTTCATCGCCTCCTTCTTCGTGAGTCGCTCGAGCTCGCCCTTGGCCTCGGTCTCCTCGATCTGCCGCAGCCTGTTCACGCTCTTCCGGATGGTCTGGAAGTTGGTCAGGGTCCCGCCCAACCAGCGATGGTTCACGTAGAATTGCTCGCAGCGCTTCGCCTCTTCTTCGATCACGTCAGCAGCCTGCTTCTTCGTTCCAACGAACACGACCGGCAGACCCTCGGTTGCGATACGTCCGACAAACTCCGCAGCTTCTTGAAATTTCTTCAACGTTTTTTGAAGGTCAATGATGTAGATGCCGTTCCGCTCCCCGAAGAGGTACTTCTTCATCTTCGGGTTCCAGCGCTTCGTCTGATGTCCGAAGTGGACACCCGCTTCCAGCAGATCCTTGATGGTAACAGTTGGCACGATGCTCCTCCGTTCGGCTGGCCTCAGCGCGCAGCCTTCTGGTTGTGTCCTCCGCCCTCCTCAACTCCCCGTGAGGCCCCTGCCACGCGGACCATGCCAGGGACACCCTCCCAGGGATCAGAAGGCGTGTGTGATCGGTCGAATCCTTCTATTTATAACATGTTGGCGGGGATGAGGACAAGGGAAAAGCGGACGGAACCCGCAATGACACGTCATTGCTCTGCGTTCGCCAGCGAGATTGCTTCGGCCCCGACGTGACGGGGGCCTCGCAATGACACATCACGCGTTGCGTGACGTGTCAACTACGGTAGCCGGCGTTAATCCTAACGTAGTCTTCGCTCAGATCGGTGGTGAGGATGGCGGCTTTCCCTCCTCCCCCGTGAAGATCGATGGCCAGGGTGAACTCGGGCCGGCGCATTCGTGTTCCCGCCCGGCGCTCCCTTCCCTCTCCCAGACTGATGCCCCCCCGGACCACGGCGATCCCATCCAGTGAGATGTCCACGCGGTCCGGGTCGAATCGAATTCCGGAGGCGCCAAGGGCAGCCATGATCCGCCCCCAATTGCAGTCCTCTCCGAAGAAGGCCGTTTTCACGAGGGGGGAGGTGGCGACGGCCGTCGCTGCGATCCTGGCATCATCCGCGGTCCGCGACCCTCTCACCTCGACCTGAATGAGTTTGGTCGCCCCCTCTCCATCCTTTGCGATCATCCGGCCAAGGCGCGAGAGAACCCGATGGAGCGCCTCCTCGAATATCGCCAGGTTGCCACCGCCAGCTTTCAGGGGCGCCGCCTCGGCGGCCCCATTGGCGAACAGCAAGACGGTGTCGTTGGTGCTCATGCAGCCGTCAACCGTCATCGCGTTGAAGGTATCCCGGACCGCCTGCCGTAAAGCCCGGCGCAGGAGTGGCGCCGAGGCGGCGGCGTCCGTGCCCACAAAACAGAGCATCGTGGCCATGTTCGGCGCGATCATGCCGGACCCCTTTGCCATCCCGCCGATCACCACTCGTTTGCCGCCCAGCCCAAAGCTGACGGCGGCCTCCTTCGGATAGGTGTCGGTGGTCATGATGGCCCTGGCCGCCGCCTCGCCCCCCTCCGGAGAGAGGAGCCGGAAGGCCTCGCCGATCCCGGCCAGGACCTTGAGGACGGGAAGGCGTTTCCCGATCACCCCTGTTGAGGCGACGAAGATTTCGTCAACGGGACGACCGGCGAGGCTGGAGAGCCGATCGCGCATGGCCAAGGCGTCCCGCGCTCCCTGGCGACCCGTGCACGCGTTGGCATTGCCGCTATTGGCGACGGCAGCGGAGAATCTGCCGCCCCGAAGCTGACGCTCGCACAGGAGAACAGGCGCCGCCTTCACCCGATTGATCGTCGTGACCCCGGCGACGGTGGCCGGCCGATCTGAGACGACAAGCGCGAGGTCCAGGTTGGCCCTCTTGATGCCGCAGAAGATCCCGGTGGCCCTGATTGCCTTGACGGCGGTGATGCCGCCAGGGATATCTCGAATCGCTGGACGTTTCACGGAGTTGGAGGGAGCAACCGGTTCAGGGGAAGAGCGCGGGGGCCAGGAGCCCCGCCCGTTCGTCGAGGTCGGACATCACGTTCATGGCCTGGATGGCCTGTCCCGAGGCGCCCTTGACCAAGTTATCGATGGCGACCACGACGATGCAGCGACGGGTCCTCCGATCTACCGCGAGGCCGATGTCGCAGAAGTTCGAACCAGCGACGTGCTTGGTCTCCGGAAACCGACCCTCCCGCAGGATCCTGACGAACGGCTCATGCTCATAGCATTCCTGGTAAAGCGCGAGTAGCTCATCTGCGGCCTTGGAGGCCACGAGGGTGGCGGTGATGGTGGCCAGGATCCCGCGAACTGCCGCCGCCAGGTGCGGGGTGAACGTCACCAGCACCTCCCGGCCAAGCCAGCGGCTAAGCTCTTGCTCGATCTCCGGCGTATGCCGGTGGCACGCGACATTGTAAGCCTTGAAATTCCCCTCGAGTTCTGAGAAGTGCAGCGGGAGCTCCGGCTTCCGCCCAGCGCCCGAGGCGCCAGAGATGGCATCGATGACGACGGAGTCCGGGTCGATCACCTCCCGTTTGACCAGAGGGAGCAGCCCGAGCAGGGCCGCCGTAGGGTAGCAGCCGGGCACCGCCGCCAGACGTGCTGCGACGAGCTGCCGACGGTAGAGCTCCGGCAGCGCGTAGACCGCTTCCCGCAGCAGCTCAGGCGCCACGTGCTCCACGCCGTACCACTGGCGGTAGACCGCGGGGTCCCGGAGGCGAAAGTCGGCGCTCAGATCGATGACCTTCCTCCCCAGGGCGAGCAACTCGACGGCGGCCGCCATGGCGGTCTTGTGAGGCAAGGCCAGGAAGATCAGGTCGGCCTGCTTCGCGACCTCCCGGGGATCGAACTTCTTGCACGTCAGATCGAGCAGGCTGGACAGGCTTGGGAACACCTCTCCGATCGACAGATCACCGTAACTCTCCGACGTCAGCGCGGTGACTTCGACCGCCGGATGGTTCACGAGGAGGCGGATCAGCTCCACGCCGGTATAACCGGTGGCCCCGACCACCGCCACTCGGATCTTGTGTTGTGTCTGTTCCCTCTTTTGCATCATCATGCCAGCACGAAGCAGTTAGCGACCGGCGTTCAGCTATCCGCAGAAAGCTGACGCCGGATCGCTGAAATGAAAAAGGAAGGTCGCGGCGGACCCTCCTTCTCGGGTGCGAGGAACCGGCTAACGCTTGGAGAACTGGAACCGCGCTCGCGCTCCCTTCTGGCCATATTTCTTGCGTTCTTTCACCCGGGGGTCCCGAGTCAGCAGCCCGGCCTTCCGAAGCGAGGCCCGCAATGAGGCGTCAACGACGAGCAAGGCCCGCCCAATGCCAAGTCGAATAGCACCGGCCTGTCCACTCATGCCGCCTCCAGCGACGTTGGCGAGCAGGTCGAACTTCCCTTCCATCCCCGCCGTCTTCAACGGCTGAACGATCAGGCTCTGATGGGTGGCACGACTGAAATATTCCTGCAGCGGCTTCTTGTTGACCACCATTCGGCCTTCCCCCGGCTTGAGCCAGACCCTGGCCACAGACGACTTCCGGCGGCCGGTCCCGTACAGCGCCCCCTCGGTTTGCATGGCTGTAAGTTATCCCTCCTTGAGCGGGGTTTTGACCAAAGGCACCGGTCGCTGCGACGCATGAGGATGGGCGGGGCCGGCGTACACCTTCAGCTTGCGGAACAGTGCATCCCCCAACTTGGTCTTAGGCAACATCCCGCGAACGGCAGCCTCCAAGACTCTTGTTGGATGCTTCCTGAGCATCTCCTCAGCCGTGGTGCTCGTCAGCCCGCCGGGATAGCCCGAATGACGGTAGTAGAGCTTATCCCTCAGCTTCTTCCCCGTCAGCACCACCTTCTCGGCATTGATGATCACCACAAAATCCCCGGTGTCGAGATGCGGGCTGAAGATCGGCTTGTGCTTCCCCCTCAGGAGGACAGCCACTCCAGTGGCCAGCCTCCCGAGCACCTGGCCCGATGCATCGATCAGGTGCCAGCGCCTGTCGATATCCTCGACAGAGCGATGAATCGTTTTTGTCATGAAGCAGATCTCTCCTCTCCCGATCTCAGTGCCAAAACGTATAGACGGTAATGACCAAGGCGGAATTTGTCAAGGAAAAAACGTCTGCAGAACCACCTGTCGGTCCTCTCAGGCATGTGTTCATGAGGCATTAGGCCGTCCATTTTCCCGCCTCGGCAGCGGTCGACCTTCGAATCCTTCCACGACCGGCCGATGTCGTGGAGGTGTGAAGCGGAGGCGGGCGGCAAGACTGGTTTTATATTGAATTCCACTAGCAGATAGGATACGATAACTGTGAGTGAGTTGAACCGCGTTGCGGCTTGATCGGAGGGCGGTATGTTCGGTTTGGGCATGCCTGAGCTATTAGTGATCTTTTTGATCGCGCTGATCATTTTTGGGGCGGGGAAACTCCCTCAGATCGGCAGCTCGCTCGGCACGGCAATTCGCGAGTTTAAAAAGTCGATCGAAGCGCCCCCAAGAGAGGTGGCACCTGACCCTCCAGAGGAGATCGTCTGCGGCCAGTGCCGCCGACCGCTGCAGAGGGACTGGTTAGCCTGTCCCCATTGCGGCACGAAGCGGGAGGCAAGGCCAGGGGCGTAGGGCCCGGTGTCAAGTTCCAGGTTCCGGGTTGCAAGTCGATTAGAGATTTCGCTCATATATGATCCGTAAACCGGTCAGGGTCAGGAGCAGGTCAACATGGTTGACACTCCGCGACTCGGCCAGGATCAGATGTGCCAACCCACCAGTGGCGATCACGAGTGGGTCTCCCCCCATCTCCTCCCGCATCCGAGCCACGATTCCTTCCACGAGACCCACGTACCCGAAGAAGAGACCCGCCTGCATGCTGGCCACCGTATTCTTCCCCACCACGGATTTCGGCTTGGCGATATCGATGCGGGGCAGCTTGGCCGTCCGCTCGAAGAGAGCTTCGGCGGCGATCCCGATGCCAGGGGCGATGACCCCCCCGATGTATTCCCCCCTCCCGGAGACCGCGTCAAAGGTCGTGGCGGTCCCGAAATCGACCACGATCGCCGGGCCGCCGTACCCCTCAAAGACGGCGACCGCATTGACGATCCTGTCGGCTCCGACCTCCCGCGGGCTGTCGTAGAGGATCGGCATGCCGGTTTTGATCCCGGGGCCGACGACCAGGGGAGCGATCCGGAAGTAGCGAAGGGCCATCTCTTCGAGGGACGATTGTAGCGGCGGGACCACCGAGGCGATGATGATCGCCGAGATCTGATCCAGCTCCAGCCCGGCGAGGTTCAGGAGGTTTTTGATTAAAATCCCGTACTCGTCGCCGGTCCCATCGCGGCGAGTGGCCAGCCGCCAGTGGACCCGCAGCTCCTTGCCTTCGAACACCCCAACCACTGTGTTCGTATTTCCGACGTCAAGAGCGAGCAACATGCGCCACTACCCCGTGAGCGTTACCTCTCCAGCCAACAGGCGATGGACCGCCCCGCCAGCGCCCCGGATCTCCAAAGCCCCCCCGCCGTCCACCTCGAGCGCAACCCCTCGCACCTCCTGATCGCCGGACCGGGCCACCACCAGGCGACCCAACGTCACGCAGCGCCGGCGGAAACATTCAAGAATAGAGGGAAGGCCATCGGACAGGAACCGCTCGTACCATCGGTCGAGGTCTTCACAGAGCGCTTGCACCATCGCGGCGCGATTCACAGGATGGCCCACCTCGATCCGGAGCGAACTGGCCGTCTGTCGAAGCTCCCCTTCGAAGTCCACCTCGGCCTGATTCACGTTGATCCCGATCCCCAGGATGACATGGTGCAGGCGAGATGCCTCTGCCGTCATTTCACCCAGGATGCCGGCCACCTTTCGTCCGCGAACGATCAGATCGTTGGGCCACTTGACCCCTGCAGCGAGCCCGTGTGTCCGCTCGATGGCATCAGCAACGGCCACAGCTCCCATCAGGGTCATGGCAGGCGCCTCCTGCGGCGGGATCGGCGGCCTGAGGATCACGGAGAGATAGAGGCCCAGCCCCCTGGGCGATGCCCACCCACGGCCCATTCGACCGCGCCCACGGCGCTGCGCATCAGCAATGACCACCGTCCCCTCCGGCGCACCGCGTGCAGCCAGGGCCATCGCCACATCGTTCGTAGAATCGACCACCTCGAACAGGTGCAGCGCGTTGCCGATGCGCCTCGTGACCAGGCCGGACCGGATGCTCCGCTCGGTGAATGGCGCTTCGCTCTCTTGAAAGACCCGTCCGGTCACCTCGCAGGGCCCCTCCTAGTGCATGATCTGATCCAGTCGCTCCAGATGCTGGAGCAGTTTAGCCCTGGCGTCCAGGAGCCGGGCATGGCCTTCTCGCTCCTTGGCCACGACCTCCTCCGGCGCCTTCGACAGGAAATCGGCATTGCTCAATTTCTTGGTCACCCTTGCCAGCTCTTGCTCGACCTTCTCCAGTTCGCGCCGCAGCTTCTGCTGTCTGGTTGCGAAGACCGATGGATCGTCAACCGGGAGGTGAACCTCGATTCCGGCCACAAGGGCCACTGCCGCCGCCGGAGGACGATCGAGGTGCTGGCCGTACATGACTTTCTCCGCCCGCGCCAGCGAGGAGAGGTATGGAATGATGGCGTCGACCAATCGATCTTCTTCGCCGGATGAGGTCCGCAACGTAAGCCGGATCGGCCTTTGAGGGGGGATCTCCAGATCTGAGCGAAGGTCACGCGCTGCCCGTGTCAGCTCCATCAGGAGGCCGATCGAGTCCTCGGCCTCTGGCGCACGCCAAGCAGGGTCAGCTTCGGGCCAGTCGGCGACCATCAGGCTGTTGCCCTGGTGAGGGAGTTGCTGCCAAATCTCTTCGGTCATGAACGGCATAAATGGGTGCAGAAGGCGCAAAGAGGTTTCCAGGCCATGGAGCAGCACAGCCACCCCGGCCTCCTGCTGGTTCCGGCTCGCACTCGAAGTCAGCCGTGCCTTGACGATCTCCAGGTACCAGTCACAGTACTCGTGCCAGAGGAACTGGTAGAGGGCCGAGGCGGCCTCGTTAAACCGGTACCCTTCAAGCGCATCCGTCACCGTCCCGATCAAACCCTGCAGGCGACTCATCATCCAGCGGTCGGCCAGATCGAGGGAGAGCGAGTTGAGGGGCGGGAGTGCGCCTCCCAGGACCGCGAGGTGTCGAGAGAGGAACTGGTGGGAGTTCCAGAGCTTATTGCAGAAATGGCGATACCCCTCGATCCGCTCCGCCGAGAGTCGAACGTCACGCCCTTGCGCCGCAAGGGCGGCCAGGGTGAAGCGGAGAGCATCGGCCCCGTACTTATCGATGATCTCCAAGGGGTCGATCACATTTCCCTTCGACTTCGACATCTTCTGCCCCTCGGCATCGCGCACGAGGGCATGAATGTAGACTTCCCGGAACGGAGCCTCCCCCATGAACTTGAGTCCCATCATGATCATCCTGGCGACCCAGAAGAAAATGATGTCAAAGCTGGTCACCAGGGTCGAGGTCGGATAGAACCGTGTCAACAGCCTGGTCTGCTCCGGCCATCCCATCGTTGAGAAGGGCCAGAGGGCTGACGAGAACCATGTATCCAAGACATCGGGATCCTGGATGAGCTTCCCCCCGCCGCATCGGGGGCAGGCGCCAGGTTGCTCCGATGCAACGATCGGCTGCGCTTCCGGAAGGATGATGGGCTCGAGGGGCTTCACCTCTTCGACGATTCCCAGCCCCGCGCTCGTCCCTCCTCCGATCACAACATTGTCCCTGTCACATCGCAGACAGTACCAGGCCGGTATCTGGTGTCCCCACCAGAGCTGCCGCGAGATACACCAGTCCTTGATGTTGCGCATCCAGGCGAAGTAGGTGTTCTCCCAGTGTTTGGGAACAAACCTGATCCTTCCATCCTCCACTGCACGGATGGCCGGCTCCGCGAGCGGCTGGGTTTTGACGAACCATTGAGTTGAGGGGAACGGCTCCACCACGCTCTTGCAACGGTAGCACTTTCCGAGCGCGTGCGAGTGGTCTTCGACCTTGACCAGGAATCCTCGCTCCCGAAGCCGGCGAACCACTGCCTTGCGAGCTTCCGTTACCTCGGCGCCCACGATCTCGTCAAAAAGCGAATCGTCTATCTGCGCTTCACGTTTTGCCACATACGCCGAGATTCTCCCTTCTTCATCTAAGAGGGCGATCCGGTCAAGTCCGTGGCGCTTGCCTGCCTCGTCGTCGCGAAAGTCGTGGGCCGGGGTGACCTTGACGGCCCCTGTCCCGAACTCGCGATCGACGAGGATCGAGTCCCCCACCACCGGGATGGTTCTTCCTGTCAGGGGGAGTTTCACGCAGCGGCCAATGAACCGATTGTACCTCGGGTCGTCCGGGTGGACCGCGACCGCTGTGTCGGCCAGCATTGTCTCGGGCCGTGTGGTGGCCACGATAAGCGACGTCGCGGGCTCGTCCGCTAGGGGATAGCTGATGTAATAGAGGAACCCCTTCGTCTCCTCGTGCTCCACTTCGATATCTGACAGCGCCGTTCGACAGCGCGGGCACCAGTTGATAAGTCGCTCCCCACGATAGATCAGCCCATCCTCATGCAGGCGAACGAACGCCTCGCGCACCGCCCGCTGACGGGGCTCATCCATGGTGAAACATTCTCTGACCCAGTCGCAGGAAGCCCCTAGCCGCTTGAGCTGGCGAATGATGGTTCCACCCGACTCCCCTCGCCATCGCCAGACTCGCTTCACAAACTCATCACGACCGAGGTCTTCGCGCCGGCGCCCTTCCTCTTGAAGCTGCCGCTCGACCACGTTCTGGGTGGCGATGCCCGCGTGGTCGGTCCCGGGTATCCAGAGGGCATTATATCCTTGCATCCGTCGCCATCGAATCAGGATATCCTGAAGTGTATTATTCATCGCGTGGCCCACATGCAGGAACCCCGTGATGTTGGGCGGAGGAATTACGATCGCATACGCTGGCTTCGGCGAGGATTCATCAGCATGGCTGTACCCGGCCTGTTCCCAGACAGCGGACCAGTGTTCCTCGATTCCCTGCGGGTTGTATCCTGTCTTCTTCGATGGCAACATCCTAGGTTCCGACATCGGTACGACTCCAGTTACTTCCCGAACGAGCTGGTGAATACTGTGCCAGGCCACGGAACGAGCGGGGTACCCACCGATGGTGGGTCCAGGCGCGGCTTCCGGGGCCGCACCCACTTCGCGGGTACCCGGCGTACGTTTCCAGGTACGTCGCAGGGAATGCCCCGGGAGCCAGCAACGCCGCTAGGCAAAGTTAATTGACGTGGCATAAGCAACAAAGCAAGAAACGGGGACCAGGGGCCGGAGCACCGCTCCAGCTCCTCTCCCCGTTTTGGTGCCCCCCCCTCAGGTCACTCGGCCGCTTTGCCTTCGATCGACGCCTTGATTCGTTCGATCTCCTTGACGATCAGGCTCTCTGCCAACGCTGGGACGACCTCCCGAACGATCCTCTCGATCCGCTCCCCCAGCTTCTCGGCCACTTCCTTGGCCAGCCGATTCACGACCTGCTCAGCAGTGTCCGTCACCGCCCGCTCGAGCATTTGCTGGGGAATCTCGGCTGGCACGACGACCGGGAGAGGCCCCGCGGCCACAGTTCGTGCCTCCGAAGACGGAGCTGGACTCTCCTGATCCGTGAAAGGCGGGGGGATGGCAGGCGGGGTAAGAGACCCGGCGAAAACCGGCTCCTCTTCCAGCGGCAGCGGCCCTGCCTCCGCAAACTGCGCGGCGCGAGCCTCCACCTCCATTACTGCCACCTCTGACTCCATGTCGGCTGGCATCGCAAGGCGACTCGGCCGAGCAATCAGGAGCTGTTTGACCTTTTTGATCAGCGCCTGCGACTCGAATGGCTTGGCAATGAAATCGTTCGCGCCAACTGTCTGCCCTTCTGAACTGTCCACAGCCTCAAAGGTTCCCGTCATCAGGATCACCGGGACATCCCGCATGGCAGGGTCTGCCTTGAGGGCCCGACAAACCTCATACCCGCTTCCGTCAGGCATGACGGTGTCGATCAACATCAGGTCCGGGGCAACCTCCTTGGCCTTTCGGATCGCCTCCTCCCCACTTCTGGCGGGAATCAGCTCCACGTCCTCCCGGCCGAAGGTGAGATGAACCGCTGTCTGAATCGTCATGCTGTCATCGGCAACCAGAATCTTCGCGCCCATCCTGCCCCTCTGGCCTCGTGTCTGCCACGTTCGACGCAAGCTGCCCAAAAAATACCGTCCCGACTATGAAATGTCAAGGTCATTCCCCCCACGTCCGGCAATGCCTTCGGCCAACAGTCCTCACGAAGGTCCAAAGAACGGGGCTCGCGGACGCGCCGATTGCCCATTGAGCATCCCTTGCCCCTCAGTGAATGACCGTGAAACTTATTGACTTTTTCTTCGATTCCCGCTAGGTTGAGCCCTGTATTTCTCAGCCCTGCACAGGGGGAAGACGATGACGTACACCTATTTCAAGAGCCAGTTCGTTCCGGTCGATCAGGCCAAGATCAGTATTCAGAACAACACGTTCCAGTACGGGACCGGGGTATTCGAGGGGATTCGCGCCTACTGGAACCAGGAAAAGCGGCAGCTCTACGTCTTCCGGCTTGTGGAACATTACCTCCGGATGCTCAGGAATTGCCGAGTCCTCAAGCTCAACATCGGCAAAGACGAGAAGGAGTTGTCGGAAATCACGGTCGAATTGCTCAGGAAAAACCGCCCCGAGACCGACACGTACATCAGGCCGATCGCGTATGTCGATTCCGAGGGGATCGGTCCAAAGTTCGTCGGCTACCCCACCGGTTTCGCCATGTACACCATCCCGCTTGGGGACTACATCGATGTCTCAAGCGGGATTAAGGTCGGCTTCTCCTCCTGGCGTCGGATCAACGACAATACCATCCCTGCCCGCTGCAAGGTCACCGGAGGCTACGTCAACTCAGCTCTGGCCAAGACCGAGGCCCTGGAGCATGGGTACGATGAGGCGATCTTCCTTACCGAGAATGGCTTTGTCTCGGAGGGATCGGCGGAGAACCTCTTCCTCATCAGGGGCGGGAAGCTGATCACACCCGCCCTCTCCGAGGATATTCTGGAGGGGATCACGCGCGAGACAGTGATCGAGTTGGCCAGGGAAGAACTGGGAATCGAGACGATGGAGCGGCCCATTGGCCGAACGGAGTTATACGTGGCGGACGAGGCGTTTCTCTGTGGGACGGGTGCTCAGGTATCCCCCATGATCGAGGTGGACAAACGGCCGCTTGGCAACGGCGGTATCGGGCCGATCACCGCCAAGATCCAGTCCCTCTATTTCGATGTCGTCAAGGGGAACCACAAAAAGTACCGGGACTGGCTGACGCCGGTCTACTAAGAGACAGGGTTTGGGGTTTAGGGTTTCGAGAGAAGGTTGAACAGGGAAGTCGTTCGGGCTGAGCTTGTCGAAGCCCGGCGCGCCACTGTTTACCCTTGACCGCAAGTTTGAACGATGCTAGTGACAGAGAAGAGCGAGGCACAGCTGAGCAAGCTGGAGGAACGACCACTCGCCTGGAGTCGGTGATGACGAGCCTCCTCGAGCGGACCGAGAGCCAGTGGATGGACGCCCCATACGTCACCAACCAGATCAAAGAGCGGGTGACACAACTCGTGGCTACGCGCCTGCAACAACTGGTCCCCGAGACCTGCGGACACGCTCACGCCCCAGAGGCCGGCGGCCCGTATCCCGACGGCGCGACCGTTCCGTGCTCGGGGGAAGTCGCGCATCGGGTCGGGAGGATACCGATCCCATTCGTTCGCCAGATGGTCGCCAGCAAGGTCGCCGATCAGGCCCGAAAGGATCATGTCAGCCGCGTAGACATCCCGTACTTCGAGAAGGCCGCCTCCTTCTGACAGTGCAAGCTTTCGGGAGCGATTCCCCGAACTGGCAGCACTGGCAGCAACACCTGCTCAAAGGTCCTCCACTCTCCCTCGTCTAGGCTAGTTCCGTTCCAACCTGTTCGCTCAAATCGCAAGATTGCGCGACGAGCGATCTTTAGCCAGCGCATTAAGTGTTGTTACTTCGTCATTGCGAGCGACCAACGGGAGCGCGGCAATCCGACACGAAGTGTCGTTGCGAGGCGCAGCCGAAGCAATCTCTCCGAGATTCCTCGCTTCACTCGGAATGACCTTTCAGGTCAGATTGCGCAGCCTGCCCCGAGCAGCGGCGAGGGGTCTCGCTCCTCGCAATACCCCATGTGCCTGCGGTACACCCATGGGCATGAAAGTCCCCTTACGTTCCCTCGCCCCCATTTGGGGGAGAGGGTTAGGGTGAGGGGGAGTTTCGGAGCAATGACACCCCATTTAATGCGTTTGTACTAGATGCTTGTGATCCACGTGCGAAGAAGATCCCCGGCAGTTCGGGAATCGCGGTGAGGCCTTAGGTCCGTGGGAGGAGGGAGTGAGTAAATATACGGCCAGCAGGGTCAGATCGGCAACGTTTGTGCCTGTTGGCCCGGTGATGATATGGTCTCCGACCCGCTGGAAGTACGCGTATGAATTGTTGTCAGTCAAATATTTTTGCACATCAAGGCCCATTTTCTGGCCTCGCTCTTTCGTGCCCATGTCACCGATTGCTCCTGCCATTGGTTCTGGAGTGATCCCGTCCACGCCGTCAGTGGCAAAGGCAGCAAGCGTCATACCCGCCTTGAGGTGCAACAAGCCGGCCAATCCCAATTCCTGCATCCTGCCGCCATGGCCCTTGCCGCGAACATTCACCGGAGTCTCGCCACCGGCAATAATCAGGGCCGGTTTGGTCAGCGGCTTTCCGTATCGCAAAACCTGCTTCCCAATGGACACTATTACCTTCGCGACTTCCCGCGCTTCGCCCTGGATGCTCGATGTCAATGGCAAGATATGATAGCCTAGTTTCTTTCCTGCTTTTGCTGAAGCTTCGCAGGCAGTATTGTGGTTGGCGATGGTGAAATTATGGACCTTTCCTTTCCGGAACACTTCATCCTGGGACTTTGGGGTTTCAGGAATCGATCCTTGGGCACCGAGCAAGAACCTTGACCTGATGCTACCTGGCGCACTGTTCCAGATTCCGAATTTCTTGAGAATTTCAATCGCGTCAGCAAACGTCGAAGGGTCAGGTGCGGTCGGGCCTGAGGCCTGGATATCAAAAGGATCGTCGATAATATCGGACACGTACAGCGCCATGAGTGTGGCTGGATAGGCGTATCGCGCAAACTGGCCTCCTTTGATCCCGGACATATGCTTCCGGACAACGTTAATTTCATGGATACTCGCGGCGCTCTTTAAAAAGAGCGAGGTCAGTTGGACTTTCTCAGATAGCGTGATACCGGCAGCAGGGAGAGGCATTAACGCTGAGCCGCCGCCCGAAATCACAGCGATAACCAGATCATCCTCGCCGGCTTTTTCCAATATCGAGCGGATGTGTTTGCTTCCTCGAACGCCTGCCGCGTTGGGCCTCGGATGCCGGGCCAGGTTAACCTTGATTCTCCTTAGCTCATTCTTCTCTGGCATTGAGGGGATATTGATCCATCCAGTAGTGATTCGTGCCCCGAGCAGTCTTTCCACGGCAAGGGCCATTTTGTACACTGCTTTGCCTGCGCCGAGGACATAAATATTCCTGTAGCGAGAAAGGTCCAGCTTCAACTCCTTGGCTACGGTTAACCGATTGCCTTGGAGTGTCAAGTTGTTCTTCGTCAAAGAAAAAGGGTCGATGGCCGCCAGCACGTTCTCCAGAACAGCCACGAGGTCACGCCGTATTTTCTTCGCGTGGTCCGTCACGCCATTGGCAATGAGTTGTTTCTTATTGAGGATCATGGTTGTCTCCCTTGATGCGTTCGCTTCTGCCAATATTTCGCCGGCGGTCTCTGCTATCTGTCGAGCCTGCTGCCAGTACCGTCCCAACTCTTGATGGCGACTTTGCCGTCCCGCGCGGTCGCGCGTATTGCCATAATGGACGCTGCTCACATTCCCGGAATTACGTTGGAACGGCACGAGAGCCATTAGTTCTCTGGTCACTGTATGCAAAAAGCTTTTTGCAGTCAACTGCAATGTCTTTCCACGAGACCGCGGACACGGTGCCCCCTCTCCACCCGCTTAGGGTTTGCGGCCGCGCAGGCAGTAGAAGTTCCGGCACCCGAAGAAACGGCCCTCCCTCCCCTTCCGCTCCAGATCCGCTCGCCACCCCTCCGCCTCTTCCTGTGACACCGCGCCTGTCTTGACGGCCACAGTGCTCGACCGCTCCACAACCTGCTGCCAGTAGCCCCCGAACTCCGTCGAGCTGAGGATCATCGGAAGGATAGAGATGTCTTTCAGATCCACCTGCCGAAACAGCGCGTAGAGCTCACGCCCGGCCCAGCCGCTGGTGAAGTAGCAATCACAGTACGCATGAATGATCCGGCGGCTGAGTTCGCGATCAGATGCATTGACGACGATCGTGTCGATATCGTGGTCGAACACCGCTGCGGTCCCTCCGGCGCGGGCCACTCGAGTCATCTCGGCCAGCACCTGCACCGCGTCGGCGATGTGACTGAAGACTGCGGACGCGACGACCAGATCAAAGCTCCCATCCGGGAACGGAAGTGCGGACCCTTCGGCGGCCCGGAACTCGATCCGCCCTTCGAGCCCCTCCGCCCTCGCGCGGCGCACCGCTTCTTCGATGAGGTGTCGGCTCGGATCGACGCCCACCACCCTTCCCTGTTCGCCGACCCGCTGCGCGAGATCTCGTGAGACAACCCCGGTGCCGCACCCAACGTCGAGGACATGATAACCGGGGGGGACGCCCGTGAACTCCAGCCAGCGCCTCCGAAGCTCTGCAAGCTCAGGGGTCGCCCCTCGCTCCTCCAACATTCGTAGGAGGCGATCGGACTCCCCTGAAGCGTCAACGTGCTGCCATGGATCGGTGACTCGCTCCATCATGCCTCCCGAGTCACTGCTCCCGCCCATCGCGTTCTTTTCCATCGCGAGGGCAACCAGAAATGAACAGCGGCTTCCGCTCTTGGAAGCCGCTGCTCCGCACGACGCAATGTGCCCACTAAAGCAAACACATTGACTACCCTCATACCGTCATTGCGAGCGACTGGAAGGAGCGCTGCAACCTCGTGCTTTCTGAGATTGCTTCGGTCACTTCGTTCCCTCGCAATGACAATTCGTTAAATGTCCGCGTATTAGCGCGCTTTTGTGGCCTCCGCCTTTACTGCCCCTCCCTCCTGGGCCTCATCGGCGATGGAGCCCCGCTTGCTGAAGGCGACGGAGAGGCCCAGAACGATCAGGCATGCGAGGAAGATCATGAACCGCGTGCCTCCTCCAATCTGGCGGATGGCAAGCGGCGCGATCAGGATCGCCACCAGATTCATCACCTTGATCATCGGGTTGATCGCCGGGCCGGCGGTATCCTTGAACGGATCGCCGACCGTGTCGCCGATGACCGCCGCCTTGTGGCAGTCCGTCCCCTTTCCGCCGAACAGCCCTTCCTCGATCTTCTTCTTGGCGTTGTCCCAGGCCCCGCCGGTATTCGACAGAAACACCGCCATGAGTTGGCCGGTCAGGATGGCGCCGGCGAGGAAACCGCCCAGCGCCGGCGCGCCGAAGGCGAACGCGACCAGGATCGGGCTCACGATCGAAAGGATGCCGGGCCCCATCAACTCCTTCTGCGCCGCGGCGGTGACGATTTCCACGCAGCGAGCGTAGTCGGGCTTTTCCTTGAACTCCATGATACCCGGCTTCTCCCGGAACTGGCGCCGGACTTCCTCAACAAGGAGGAACGCCGCACGGCTCACCGCCTGGATCGCAAAAGAGCAGAAGAGGAACGGGACCGCGCCGCCGATCAGGAAGCCCACGAAGACTTCCGGAAGGTTGACTTGAATCCCGCTTTCGATCAGGTGGGCCTCGTCGATGAAGGAACGGAAAAGCGAAACGGCGGCGAGCACCGCCGTGGCGATCGCGAGTCCCTTTGTCAACGCCTTCGTGGTGTTGCCGACCGCGTCGAGCTTCGCGACAATCCGATGGGCCTCGATCCCGGAAGGCGTCCTCGGGTTGTTCTTCAATGCCCCTGACATCTCGAAGATGCCGTTGGCGTTATCCGAGATCGGGCCGAAGGTGTCCTCCGCCAGAACAAAGCCGGTGGTCGCCAAAAGCCCCAACCCGGCCAGCGCGATCCCGTACGCCGAAAGCGAGAAGCTCCCGCCGAAGATGCTATAGGAGCCGAAGATGGTTGCGACGATAGCAAGCACCGCCCAGACGCTCGATTCGAGGCCGGCAGCAAACCCGGTGAGAATCAGTGTCGCGGGCCCGGTCCGGCTGGCATAGGCGATCTCGGTCACGGGCTTCTTGTCGGTGGACGTGAAATAGCCTGTGAGCCACTCGATCACCAGCGCCAGGCCGATCCCCATGACATTGGCCAGCAGGACCCGCCACCAAAGGGTACCGTACTTCGGGCTCACGATGTCACCAAGGTAAAAGTAACTCACCAGCCAGAAGCCGACGATAGAGCTCAGGGCCGCCATCCAGAAGCCGAAGGTGATCGGCTTCATCGGATCCATGGCAGGGTCGTCCTTGCCACGAACACACAAAGTGCCGAAGATGGAGCCGAAGACACCCACAGCACGGATCAGGAGCGGGTAGATGACCAGGGCCAGGACGACCTTGGACGCGCTTGCGGCGCCGCCGAAGGACTCGACAAAGTCTTTGTCCAGCATCGCCCCGGCCCCCAGGATGATCGCCGCGACGAGCGTGACCTCGTATGACTCAAAGACGTCGGCGGCCATCCCGGCGCAGTCGCCGACATTGTCTCCGACAAGGTCGGCGATCGTGGCGGCATTGCGAGGATCGTCCTCGGGGATGCCCTTTTCGACCTTGCCCACCAAGTCGGCGCCCACGTCCGCCGCCTTGGTGTAGATGCCGCCCCCCATACGCATGAAGAGGGCGGCCAAGGACCCGCCAAAGCCGAAACCGATCAGGATCTTCATCGCGTTCTCTTTAAACACGAGGAAGATGATGGTCGCGCCCAATAACCCCAGGCCCACAGTGAACATTCCGGAGACGGTCCCGGCCCTGAATGCGATCTCCAAAGAAGTCTTGAAGCTCTTCAGCGCCGCTGCCGCGGTCCGGACATTCCCCTTCACGGCAAGCCCCATGCCGACGTAGCCAGCGCCGTAGGAGGCCGCGACTCCCATGAAGAACGCCAGCGACACGCCAAGTGGCAGGAGCATCCCTTCGTACATGCTGCGATACATGAAAAAGAGGCCAACAGTGATGGCGATGACGAACCAGATCATCGTCTTGACCTGGCGCGCCAGGTACGCCAGCGCCCCCTCTTCTATTGCTTTGGCGACATCCTGCATGGCCTGGCTGCCGGGGTCCTCCCTGATGGTCTTCTTCGCCAGGTAGGCGCCGTACCCCAATGCGATGAAGGCCGAGACCAGGACGAACCAAAGGAGCTTCCATTCCTGCGGGCCGAACGTGGGGAGTACGATACTGGATTCGCTCATGGCATGTGTCTCCTCGCCGGGGCGTTCAATGGTCTCTGATGCAGAGCCGGCCGCTCATCGGTCAATGAGGGGTGACCATTCTACTCACCGAGAAACCAGGAGTGTGCTCGTGAACGCGACACAACGGACCGGAGGAACGGCGTGGCAGGTGTTACCAGATCTTAGACGGGATGTTCCCCCTGCCCTTGACCAGGATGTCTACAAGCGCATGATTGAAGTAATCACTCTGTTCAGCGACGGCGGGATCGATGTTCTTCTCGTAATACGCGCGGCCGACCTCGATGTCTTCTTTCAACAGGTCAAACAGCGTATCCTGCTTGATACCCTCGACGATCTTATCCTGATTGTAGATGATGATATCGGAGACGATGAGGCGGGCCAAGCGCTTTGCCCGCTCATGAGGATCCCGGGGGTCAGGCACGGGCTGCCCTGCCTACACGGTGAAGAGAGGAAGCTGGTGCTGATCTTCTTCGGTGAAGGGAACCGGATAGCGACCGGTGAAGCAGGCGTCGCAGAAACCCGTTCCGCCCTGGGCCTCCTTGCCGGCCGCCTGGTGCAGTCCCTTCAGACTGAGATACCCGAGGCTATCAGCGCGAAGGTACCGCCGTATCTCCTCCACCTCGTGTGTGGACGCGATCAGCTCCTTGCGGGTGGGAGTATCGATCCCGTAATAGCAGGGAGAGATGGTCGGAGGTGAGCTGATCCGCACATGGACCTCCAGGGCCCCAGCCCCGCGGATCATCGACACGATCTTCCTGCTCGTGGTGCCCCGAACGATGGAGTCGTCCACGACCACAACTCGTTTCCCCTCCAGAACCTCGCGAACGGCGTTGAGTTTGATCTTGACCCCGAAGTGCCGGATGGCCTGCTTGGGCTCGATGAAGGTCCGCCCGACGTAGTGATTCCGCATCAGCCCGTGCTCGAAAGGCAGGCTCGCCTCCTGGGCGAAGCCGAGGGCAGCAGGCACCCCGGAATCGGGAACAGGAATCACCACATCGCCTTCGACCGGATGCTCCCGGGCTAACTGCCGGCCCAGCTCCTTGCGAACGCCCGCGACGGCCCGGCCGAACAGAAGGCTGTCAGGCCTGGAGAAGTAGACATACTCGAAGATGCACTGGGATTTGGGCGCGGGCTGGAAGGGATGAAAGGTGTGGAGACCACGCTCGTTGATCAGGAGGAATTCACCTGGCTCCAGGTCCCGGACAAATTTCGCCTCGATCAGATCGAAGGCGCAACTCTCTGACGCCAGCACCCAGGTATCCCCGAGCTTGCCCAGAGAGAGAGGTCGGAAACCGTAGGGGTCGCGGATCCCCAACAGCTCGGTTTCGTTCATGATGACCAGGGAGTACGCCCCTCGAACCTGGCCGAGCGCATCGATCGAGGCCTCCAGCATATTCGGCTCTCGGGAGCGTGCGATGAGGTGAACGATCACCTCGCTGTCGGTTGTGGAACTGAAGATGGAGCCCTGCGCCTCAAGATCGTGGCGAAGCTTCTCGGCGTTGGTGAGGTTGCCGTTGTGGGCGAGGGCGATCTGACCGCGCAGGTAGCCGGCCATGAGGGGCTGAGCGTTCTTGAGCTGTGAGGTGCCGGTCGTGGAGTAGCGGACATGCCCGATGGCGAAAGAACCTTTCAGGCGACGAAGCCTGGCCTCGGAGAAGACATCGGCGACCAGGCCCATGGCTTTTTCGAGATGGAGGGTCTTGCCGTCCGAGGCGACAATGCCGGCGCTTTCCTGGCCCCTGTGCTGCAACGCATACAGCGACAGGTAGGCCAGGTTGGCCGCCTCAGGATGGCCGTAGATCCCCACCACCCCGCACTCCTCCCGGAACTTGTCCATCCGTAGCTCGACCATGGTCGTCATCCCGACCTTCCCATTCTTCATCAAGAGCAACCGCCCCGCAATATAAGGGCGCCGCAAGCAGCGCCCCTACCTTGGAATGCTTGACCGGACAGGGCAAGCCCTGCCCCCACGATGCTACTCATAGAACTTCGTGTCCTCGAGCGGTTTCCAGCCGGGAGTACCGATGACCAGCAGAATGAGGTTCTCATCCCCGGACTTCGAGAAACCGTGGGGCACGTCCTTGGGGAGCATGAAGATGTCGCCGGGCTTCACGTCTCGCGTCTCCTGATCCAGGCGGACAGTCCCCTTGCCCCGAACGACGAACACGATATGATCCTCCTGGCTGTGCGAGTGCAGCTTGATCTTGTTCATCTCGATCACCTGCAACTCGGCGCCAGGGACGCGGGTCACCGCGGTGGCTCTGGCAGCCTGCCCGGCGGCCAGAGGATGCGACTTGAGGATATCCTCCAGGTTGGTTGTGACGATCTTCCCGCCTCCCTGCGCGAACGCTGCTCCCATAAGGGCCAGCGTGCCCGTAACAAACCACAAGGCCGTGATCGCTCGCGCAGCACCCAGTTTCTCCCTCGTCCTCATCACTCGAATCCCCCCCCTCTCAAAGGACCCGCTTGATCCCATGGATGGCCTGTCGGGTCCGATGTTCGTTTTCCACCAGGGCAAACCGCACATACTCATCCCCGTACTGTCCGAACCCGATCCCGGGAGAGACCGCCACCTTCGCCTTGTCGAGGAGGAACTTCGTGAACTCCAGCGACCCCATCATCCGGTATGTCTCCGGGATCTTCGCCCAGACGAACATCGTTCCCTTCGGCTTCGGAAGACTCCACCCGATCCGGTTCAGCCCCTCTACCAACGTGTCACGCCGGGCGCGGTAGGTCTCCACCGTCTCCTTCACACACTCTTGCGGGCCGTTCAGTGCGATGATCGCTGCGATCTGGATCGGCTGGAACATCCCGTAATCCAGGTAGCTCTTGATCCGCGTCAAGGCGGCGATGATCTCCGGATTACCGACGCAAAAGCCGACACGCCAGCCCGGCATATTGTAGCTCTTGGAGAGGGTGAAGAACTCAACCCCGATCTCCTTCGCTCCAGCCACCTGCAGGAGGCTGGGCGCCTGATAGCCATCAAAGGTCAGGTCCGCATAGGCGAAGTCGTGGATCAGGAGCATCTGGTGCTCCCGGGCGAACGCGACGACCTTTTCGAAGAATGCGAGATCCACAGTGACGGTGGTGGGGTTGTGGGGAAAGCTCAGGATCAGAAGCTTGGGCGGCGGCCAACTCTCCCGGTGGGCCGCCACGAGCGCCCCGAAGAAGTCCGTGCCCTCTTCGAGACGGACGCTGCGGACATCTCCTCCGGCAATGATCACCGAATAGGGATGGATCGGGTAGGTCGGACTTGGCACTAGCGCAACATCCCCGGGTTCGACGATCGCCAGGGCGAGGTGCGAGATCCCCTCCTTCGCTCCGATGGTCGCAATGGCCTCCCGCTCTGGATCGATCTCGACTCCGTATCGGCGCCGGTACCAATCGGCGATCGCCACGCGGAGTTTGGTGATTCCGCGCGAGGCGGAGTACCGATGGTTCCGAGGGTTTCGAGCCGCTTCGCAGAGCTTCTCGACGATGTGGGGAGGGGTCGGCAGGTCGGGGTTGCCCATTCCGAAGTCGATGATATCCTCGCCCCGGGCACGGGCCTTGACCTTCAATTCGGTCACAATGTTGAAGACATACGGAGGGAGGCGACTGATCCGACGGAACTGTTCCATTCACGCTCCTTTACGTCACCTTCGCACCAAGTCGCCTGACGGTGTACGCTCGTCACAACGCTACCAAAAGGGTGCCGCACTGTCAATACGAAAGAGGGCAACTGAATTGGCGGGGCGGAGCGCTGCACCCGGATGTCAGCTACATCCGATCCGGAGCCGAGACGCCAAGCACGCCAAAAACATTCCCGATGACAATGCGACAGGTGGCCACGAGCGCCAGGCGTGCCCGGGTAAGGGCCGGGTCGGCGAAAATAATCCGATGCCGGTTATAGTAGCCATGAAACCGCGCCGCGAGGTAGTGATCGCTCTGAGTCTTGACCCTATCTTTAAAAGGGAACAAAGATCCCTGTATGCCTCTGCTATGTGGCTAGACCGCTGAATTGAGCAGGTTCTTTAGGTCGTCTCGCCAGTCACGATCCGCGTATTCTCCCTCGTCAGGGCCTCGAACGCTTCTTGGGTTTGGCGGTCTGTCCCACGCTCGATGCCGCAGTACCATGTGGGACACCTGAATCGGTTGGCGGCGCTGGAAGAAGCCTTGACCCGATGGCCAACCCTGAAACTGGCCGGCAACGCATACCGGGGGGTCGGCATCCCCGACGTGATCCATGGTGGCTAGCCGCTGCGGACGCACTGCTGGCAGATCTGGCAGTGGCCCGGCGGCAGGGAGACGCTGAGCTGGCGATGAATCCTCCAACGCGTTCTTGTGCCGGACAAGAACCTCTCCTATAATCTGATGGGAACGAGGAGAAGCTTTTCACTGTGGGCGATTGTCATGCAGTGATAAGGAGGTCGGCTATGCCACATGGCAAGGCCCGTGCACTGTGCGGGCTCATCAACCGGCATTCTCGGGCGCGCCGACCTTTCCTGCCCCCACGCTAGAGCGCGGATGAAGCGATGCTACAGGCAACGCTTCTTCCGTCATCCGCTTGTGGAACGAGACGATCATGAACGGCTATTTTGTGGTTTAGATCGCCAGAAACAATCTGTAGGTGAATCAGTTTCTCGGGAAAGGGGGAGAGCGTTATGAAGCAGTGGCTTTTAATTTCTGCAATTCTTCTCGTTTGGGGCTTGTCACCGGGTCCGTTGCCGGCCGACGATTCTCCGGCCCCGCTGGCGCTGCCGCGATCTCCGAGTCTCGATGCCGGCAGAAAGGCGGTTGACGCCAAAGACTTCAAGTCGGCGCTGGGCCATCTCACCCAGGCGGCCAAGGAGACGCCGAACGATGCGGACGTCCAAAATCTTCTCGGCTACAGCTACCGCAAGCTCGGGCAGCTCGACGGCGCGATGGAGCATTACCGGCTGGCATTGAAGATCGATCCCAAGCATCGCGGCGCCCAGGAATACATGGGGGAGCTGTATCTCGAGATGGATCAACTCGCCAATGCCGAGCAGGTGTTGAAGTCGCTTTCAAAGGCCTGCCCTTGGTTCGGCAGATGTGAAGAGTATGACGATTTAAAAGAGGCGATCGAAAAGTACAAGGCCAAGAAAAGATAAATGAGGTTGAAGAGGAGTACCGCGGAACAAGCAGAGATAAAAGATGGTCCCCTCAGGCCCTGGTCTTCTCTCTTGATCAGGGATTTCAGTCTGATCTGGACTTGAGGCTAGGCAACATAACCGGCATTCTCGGGCGCGCCGACCTTCCCTCCCACGTTATGGATAGACGGTCCCGAACGGTATGTCCGTCGCAGATCGACTGCTGTCGCGCCCTGAGCAGTTCGTGGGGCGCGGCTCTGCGGAGCTACCTTCTCTCGGTGCCTCCCTGTGGGAGCGGCGCCGCGGGACCCTGGGGCGTGAGCAGTGGGAGGGGGGCGGCTGGTCCCTTGTGCGGCAGCGGGGGCTGGGTGACGGCGGGCGATTCGTCCCATTGGCCGGTCGTGCCGTTGCAGGTGCAGGTATGTGGGGCAGGTTTGGTGGGTGAGGTGCATGAGATCTTGGTGCCGGGCCCTCTGGGTATTGGTTGTCCGTCAAGGGTGCAAGTCTTACAGTCCTTGCTCCCGGGCCATCCGTATCCCAGATCTTCACAGAGTCCTTCGCTGAAGCTCTTTGGTGCTGCGCTGGCCGGCTGGGGGTCGGCGGCCGCGACGGCGAGGGCCAGCATCATGATCGGGACTAGGGTTCGAAGGTGATTGCGACGGGACATCCGGGCTCCTTTCCTACGGGTTGCGGCCGGGCACGTCGGCTCCCCCCCGGGGCCGCGATGCCGCGCTGGGTGGGGTGGCCCGTGGTTCGGCCGAGGAGGTTTGGGGTTAGCGTTTGCAATGAGTGACTGTATGGGAGGGTTCCGGGCAAGTCAAGAAAAAAGGGGTAGTGGGTCGTTTTGAAACTTGCGAGCCATTGGGCGAAAGGAATGGAGATTCTTCCCCTTCGCGGAGCCTGCCCTTGAGGCCCGCTCAGGGCCGAAGGGCTCAGGATGACGCTGAGGCCATGCGAGGCTTGATTCGACGTCCTGCGGAAATCCATACTCATCGGTTGCTTACATCCGTTCCGGCGCGGAGACACCCAGCAAATTGAGCGCATTCCCGATGACAATGCGACAGGCGGCCACGAGCGCCAGGCGCGCCCGGGTAAGGGCCGGGTCGGCGGAAATAATCCGATGGCGGGTATAATAGCCGTGAAATCGCGCGGCGAGGTCATGCAAATAGGCGGTCAGCCGGTGTGGCTCCAGCGCTTCGGCTGCCCCGATCACCAATTCGGGATAGAGGGCCAGTTGCTTGATCAACCCGATCTCGTCGGGCAGACCGAGCGGGTCGAGGTCGTCTTCTGGCGAGGGGGCTGCGACATCAGCTTTTGCTGCCTTTTGGAGTATGCCACACAGGCGTGTGTGGGTGTATTGCACGTAATACACCGG